>JAGRMS010000434.1 GCA_020441135.1 Pseudooceanicola sp. | reverse complement strand
GGGGAGGGGATGGGGGAGGGGGGCCAACGGCCGCAGCGCGTAGGGTGGGCGTTTCCGCCCACCAAAACCCGCAGGACCGTTGATTTCACCCGTCACGGCACCTGAAACGCCGTAAATCGAAAACGCCAAAACCGCAGCCTTGCCGAATCTATTGCCACACAACCGCAATACCGTATCAATAAATCATGATTGATCGGCGTTTCCCATGAATTGGCCCAAATCGGCTGACCGCGCGC
The DNA here is from genome assembly GCA_020441135.1 of Pseudooceanicola sp. Classification (GTDB taxonomy): domain Bacteria; phylum Pseudomonadota; class Alphaproteobacteria; order Rhodobacterales; family Rhodobacteraceae; genus Seohaeicola_A. The sequence continues at coordinate 4,135 of JAGRMS010000434.1, read as the reverse complement.
TTCACAGCGCCAACCTGCTGGTGGGGATTGGCGGGGTCGTATCGGCGTCGACCGTTCTTGGCGGCGCGGGGGCGATGATCGCGGCGGCATTGTCGCTCAAGGATCTGGTCACGACAATGCCGAAAGAGATGCGCCAACTCTGCGATCTCGTTGCTTGCGACCTGCGCGACCGCCTGGCCTCCATTCCCGGCCTCGACGGCGAACGTCAGGAACTTCTGCACCAGATGATAGAGGCTTCGGCGCCGTCCCCAGACGTCGTCGCCAAGGCTGGACAGAACGCCGAGACATTGCTCGCGGTCATGGAAAAGCAATTGAAAGCCCGGCGGGATCAGCCGGACTTCGCGACATTCGATGCGCTCTCCCGCTTCCGCCATGTCGTGCGCCCCGTGCTGGAGCGGCTCCTTGACGACCCGGCCTTCACCGCGCAACTCGCCCCCTTTCGAGAACGCGCATTCTGGGAAATGAAGGCGACGAATGAGGACACCAACGCGGTCGTCCACGACATTCAGGCGACCCTTGCCAGACTGGTCGCCGGTCAGAATACCAATGCGATCCCGCTGGAAGACCTGCGCGCTCTGGCCGCGAAATTCTCCGAACACGATCTGACCGAGCGCGCCGGCCTGATCGAGTTTCTGCGGCTGAAGGCCGAAGAGTATCAAACATTCAAGGCCCAGATCGACTCCCTCGACGAACGCGTCGCCGCCATCGCCAACCTGAAAGGCGCAGCCCAGGACGCGGCGGAACGCCTCGACTTCGCCGAGGTCGAATCCCTCCTCTCCCGCGTCGACGCGGTCGAAACCGAAATCGCCGCCGAGACGAAGGTCGCGCGTGCCCGCAATGCCTTGCTGCGCGGGAAAGTCGAGCAAGCCTTCGACATGCTGACGTTGGCGGCGGAGGGTTTTCGATCCGTGAGCGTGGCAGAGACGTGTATTCGTCGGATCGACTATGCAGATATGCTCTATGAGCACGGGGTTCGCTATGGCGGTGCCGGTCTCTTGCTGTCGTCGCAAATGTTCCGCTCAGTTCTGACGGAGACAGACCGGCATAGCGTTTCGCAGACCTGGGCGAGAACGCAGATCAACCTCGGCAACGCTCTGGCACAGCAGGGCATCCGCACCGCCGGGACGGCGGGCGCAGGGCTGCTGGCCGAGGCGGTGACGGCCTACCGTGCGGCGCTGGAGGTCTACACGCGGGCCGAGCATCCGGTGGATTGGGCGGGCACGCAGAACAACCTTGGCAACGCTCTGCAAAACCAAGGCACCCGCACCGCCGGGATGGAGGGCGCGGGGCTGCTGGCCGAGGCGGTGACGGCCTACCTTGCGGCGCTGGAGGTCTACACGCGGGCCGAGCATCCGGTGCAGTGGGCGATGACGCAGAACAACCTCGCCGTCGCTCTGCAAGCGCAGGGCACCCGCACCGCCGGGACAGCGGGCGCGGGGCTGCTGGCCGAGGCTGTGACGGCCTATCGTGCGGCGCTGGTGGTCCGGACGCGGGCCGAGCATCCGGTGGATTGGGCGGGGACGCGGAAGAATCTGGCGACTGCCGAACTTGCGCGGGCGGACCACGACGCGACGCCGGACTCTCGTCCGCGCATTCAAGCCGCCCTGTTCCATGTGGAGGCCGCGCTGGAAGTCTACGATCCACAGTCCATGAGCTACGATCACGGTAAAGCCACCGACTTGCGCAACGAAATCGTCGCCCGCCTGGCCGCTCTACCACCCCCCTGACCCCCACCCAAAAACCCCCGATTCGCATCCCCGTCCCAGGGCGTTTCAAATCGTCTTTCGGCGATAAAGACGTTAAATCAACATCTTGACCCCCCGTCCCAGCTAGGACACCTTTTTTGACCCCCAAATTACAAATCTCCAATCAGCACCAATCCGCGCCCTTTGGCCCGCCGAACCGGCATCCCCCCGCCGGTCCCGGCCCCCTCCGCAACCGCTTCCCGCCCTCGCCGTTATCCCCCCATGGACGCCACGCGGCGTCTTCTTTCAAAATGGAGGAAACACCATGAAACGCACCATTCTCACCGCCCTCGCCCTCTCCGCCGCCCTCGGCACCGCCGCCGTCGCCGAAAGCGCCAAGCCCTCGCAGGCCGGCGGCATGACCCACGGCGCGATGATCAAGGACTTCAACAAGACCGAGAGCGCCAACTGGGCCTCCAGCATCTCGGGCCTGACCGGCACCCCTGACATCGAGATCGTCAAGCTCAGCGAACTGAAGGGCGAAGGCGCCGAGAACTCCGCCGCCCTCGACAAGGCCCTGACCGACACCGCCTCGGACGCAGGCGCCGCCCGCGCGGCCATCGAGGCCAACGCCGAACTGAAAGGCGCGCTCGAGGCCGAAAGCTTCACCTCGCAGGACGTGGTCGCGGTCCAGGTCGAGGGATCGAACCAGGTCACGCTGGTGGTGGACGACCGCTCGTAAGCGGACCGGCGGGCCCCTCACCGGGCCCGCCTTTCGTCACGCCGCCCTGCGCCGCCGCACCGCGCCGACGACCGCGTTCACCGGCGGTGTCCCCGCCGACCCCCTTGGCGACAAGGGAGTCACGCTCGTCAGCGGCCGCACCGCCGCCGCCCGCGCCAGCCGGGGTCCGATCACCACGATCGCAACCGCCTCCGCCGCGATCAAGCCGATCCCCGCGACAAGGTTCCTTTGTCTCGCCAGAAACACCGCGCCTCGGTCTCGGCAGGCCCGGCCAGCCAGCCGTGTTGGGCGCCGCGCCCAGATGATCCGGACCGTATCCCGAGCGCCAAGAGCGGTCAGAGCGCCTCGGCGCCCTTCAGCCAATCGAGGATCGCCGGGGCCGGAACCGCCCCCGCCTGTCGCGCCACCTCGCGCCCGCCACGGAAGGCCATCAGCAGGGGAATCCCCCGGATGCCATAGCGCGCCCCCGCCTGCGGAAACGCCTCGGTATCCAGCTTCACGAACCGCGCCTGCCCCTTCGCCGTGCCCGCCGCCTTGGCGAACTCGGGCGCCATCATCCGGCAGGGGCCGCACCAGGCGGCCCAGAAGTCGACCACCAGCGGCACCTCGTCCCGCGCGGCGGCCTTCTGAAGCCAGTCGAACGTCACCTCCTTCGGCTTGTCCCACATCAGCGGCGCCCCGCAGGTGCCGCAGCGCGGTCCCGCATTCAGCTTGTCCGCGGGCACCCGATTGCCCTGATCGCAATCCGGGCAGGTCAGCTTCACCCCAGCCATCTTGGCCTCCATCATATTCCGGTTTTGCAATATATAGGAGTGCGAGCGCCGCACGCAATCCCGTCAGAGCACGCCGATCTCGGCCAGCGCCCGGTTCAATTCGGCCGGCAGCGCCTCTTCCTGCGCCCGCGCCTTCGGGAGGTCCGGCGGGGCATCGCCCGGGGCAAGATACCGCCAGCCCTGGAACGGTCGTTTCAACGCGCCCTGGGTGCGGATCAGGTCCGGATCCAGCACAATGGCGCAGCGGCGGATGCCGTCGCTGCCCGCGACCTCTTCCAGCCGCACGATCCGTTGCCGCGCCTGCACCACGCCCTTGATGACCCAGTAGATCGAACCTCCGTTCACCACTTCGGCCTCGCGCTTGGGCCACATGCGGGTGACGTGCCGGTTCAGCCCGTCCTTGTGGACGGTGCGCCGCCGCATTTCCTGCCAGGCGGCCAGATCCTCGACGCTGTCGGTGCCAACCGAGAGCTTGATGAGATGGATATGTTTTTCCACAGATTCTTCCACACCCCGGCCTCATATTGTATTTCATTCCGCGGCGCGGGCAAGCTGTGGTGGACGCTGGCAGGCGGGTAGGGTAGTCTGGCGGCCCTGCCTCCCGGAATCCAGAGACTCGCCATGACCCGCTTCGCCGCCCCTATCGCCGAACAGATCTGGGATATGAAATACCGCTTCAAGCAGGCGGACGGCACCCCGATTGACACAACGATCGAGGACACCTGGCGTCGAATCGCCCGGGATACGGCCCGCGTCGAAAGGGATCCGGCCCATTGGGAGGAACGGTTCTATGCCGCGCTCGAGGATTTCAAATACCTCCCCGCCGGGCGCATCACCGCCGGGGCGGGCACCGCGAGGCAGGTGACGCTGTTCAACTGCTTCGTGATGGGCACCATTCCCGACAGCATGGGCGGCATTTTCGACATGCTGAAAGA
>JAGRMS010000056.1 GCA_020441135.1 Pseudooceanicola sp. | reverse complement strand
CGACATGGTCAGCTTCACCGGATCCACCCGCGCGGGCACGCTGATCTCGAAGAACGCCGCCGACACGCTGAAGCGCGTGCATCTGGAGCTGGGCGGCAAGGGCGCCAACCTGGTCTTTGCCGATGCCGACGACAAGGCCATCAAGCGCGGCGTGCTGCACATGATGAACAACTCGGGCCAGTCCTGCAACGCGCCCTCGCGCATGCTGGTGCAGCGGCCGATCTACGAGAAGGCGGTCGAGACGGCGGCCGAGGTGGCGAGCGCGGTGACGGTCGGCAGTGCGCACGAGGCGGGCAAGCACATCGGTCCGGTGGTGAACGAGGTGCAGTTCAACAAGATCCAGGCGCTGATCGAGAAGGGCATCGCCGAAGGCGCACGCCTCGTCGCGGGCGGGCCGGGGCGGCCCGAGGGCTTCAACAGGGGATTCTACGTGCGTCCGACGGTGTTTGCCGACGTCAACAACGAGATGACCATCGCGCGGGAAGAAATTTTCGGGCCGGTCCTGACGATGATCCCCTTCGACACCGAGGAAGAGGCGATCGCCATTGCCAACGACACGGTCTACGGGTTGACGAACTACGTCCAGACCCAGGACGGCGCGCGCGCCAACCGGCTGGCGCGCCACCTGCGCTCGGGCATGGTCGAGATGAACGGCAAGCCCCGCAGCCCCGGCGCGCCGTTTGGCGGCATGAAGCAGTCGGGCAACGGGCGTGAGGGCGGCACCTGGGGGATCGAGGATTTCCTCGAGGTGAAGGCCGTCAGCGGCTGGGCGGCTGAATAGAAGCAGGTTGGGGGCTCTGCCCCCGCCGCGCCTGCGGCGCGACTCCCCCGGAGATATTTGGGAAGAGAAGAAATCAGGGGTGCGGCGACCTGGCTTCTTTTCTTCAAAAATACTCCCGCCGGAGGCAAGCCGCGCGCCTCGCGCGGCTCCGCGTCCGGCACGGGCGCGCGGCGGAACGCCGTCCCGCACGACGTCACGGTCAAGCGTAGGGCGGGGCTTGCCCCGCCGCCGCAGCTACGCCGGGACGGCCACGATCCCGCGCATCCAGGCGCCGCGCCAGATCGCGATGGCGGTGACCGCCGCGTAGACCACCAGGGAGGCAACGATCAGCGTGAAGATCGTAGGCGCCGCCACCGGCCCGGATGCCACCAGCACCATGCCCCCGACCAGCACGGTCAGGAACCGCAGCAGCGAGCCGATCACCGGCCAGAGCATCCGACGCGCGCCCTGGCTGGCGAAGTAGAGGCACTGGCCAAAGCCGAAGAGCGCGTAGAACGGCCCGACGATGCGCAGGTACAGGCGGCAGGTCTCGCGCACCGCCTCGGAGTCGGTGAAGAGGTCGGCCCAGAGCCCCGGGAACGCCGCCATCAGCGCGCCGATGATGCCGGTCATCAGGGCGCTGTAGGTGGCCGCCGTCCAGGCGATGCGGTGGCCGCGCGCATAGGCGCGGGCGCCGAAATGGACGCCGACCATGGTGATCGTCGCCGCGCCGAAGCCGAAAACCAGCGGGATCATCAGGAATTCCAGCCGCGAGCCGATGCCGTATCCGGCCAGCGCGTCCGGCCCCAGCCGCGCCACCAGCCCGGTGATCGCCAGCACCGTGCCGATCGAGGTGAAGGGCGACACCGAGGCCAGCGCGCCGACGCGCAACAGGTCGGCGAAGACCGCCAGGCGGAGAGGGATACCGGCCAGCTGCAGCGTCAGCTCGCGGCAGCGATAAAGCAGGAAGAACCCCAGGATGAGCGTCGAGACGGTGAAACCCACGATGGCCCCCGCCGCCGCCCCGGCGATGCCGAGTTGCGGCAGCGGGCCGACCCCGAAGACCAGCGCGCCGCCGACGACGATCTGCACCGCCGATCCGGCCATCAGCCCGCGCGCCGAGACGCCCATGTGCCCGGTCGCGCGCACGATCCCCGACAGCGTGTTGGCAAGCCACAGCGCCGTGCAGCCAAGGAACAGCATGTTCGAATAGGCCAGCGCCCGCGCCAGCACCTCGCCCGAGCCGCCGAGCGCGGCGTAGATACGCGGCCCCAGCGTCAGGAAGACCGCCGCCGAGACCAGCGACAGCACCACCGCCAGCACCACCGCGTGAAAGGCCAGCGCCTCGGCCCCGTCGCGGTCCCCTGCCCCAAGCCGCTGCGCGATCGCCCCGCTGACTGCGCCGCCCATGGACCCGGCCGAGATCATCAGGTTCAGCATGAACATCGGAAAGGCCAGCGCCAGCCCCGCCAGCGCCGGGATGCCGAGGTGGCCGACATACCAGACCTCGGCCACCGAGGTGGCCAGCGTCGCCAGCATGGCAATCACGTTTGGCGCGGCCATGCGCAGGATGGTGGGGCCGATGGGGGCGGCAAGCAGGGGGTGCGACATGGCGGCCTCTATGAAGGTTCAACAAGTGAACCTAAATCGAAATCAGTTCACAAAGTCAACCGAAACTGGCAGGCTGCGCGCATGAGCACCTCGACCTACGAAAAACACCTCTGCCCCGTCGCCCAGGCGCTGGTCGACCTGGGCGACCAGTGGACCCTGCTGATCGTGCGGGATGCGCTGTCGCAGAAACAGATCCGGTTCAACGAATTGCAGGAAAGCCTCGGCATTTCGCGCAACCTGCTGACCCGGCGGCTGGTGCAGCTGGTCGAGGCGGGGATCCTCGAGAGGGTCGGCGTCGAGGGGTCGAAACGCCTCGCCTACCAGCCGACCGACAAGTGCCGCGACCTGCGGCTGGTGATTCTCGCCATGGCCAGCTGGGGCGAGAAATGGCGGCCCGATCCCCGCCTGACCCGGGTCGAGACGACGCGCAAGTCCACCGGCGCGCCGGTGGAGCTGGCGTTTGTCGATCCGGACGGCGCGCGGGTGCCGCTGTCGGACGTGCGCGTGACGCGTCGGCGCCCCTAGGCCGCCGCCAGCGCACCGGGGCTGCGCGGGGTTTCGCGGATCGGCAGGTGTACGATGGCGCTGAAGGCCCCGACCAGCACGCCGATCCACCAGACGGCGGTGTAGTCGCCGAAGGCGTCATACATCCGCCCGCCCAGCCAGACGCCGATGAAGCTGCCCAGCTGGTGGCTGAGGAAGACGAAGCCGTAGAGCGTGCCCATGTAGCGCACCCCGTAGATCGTCGCGACAAGCCCCGAGGTCAGCGGCACGGTGGCGAGCCAGAGCGAACCCATCAGGATCGAGAAGATCACCACCGACTCCGGCGTGATCGGCATCAGGATGAAGGTGGCGGCGATGATGGTCCGACCGGTATAGATGCCCGCCAGCAGGTACTTCTTCGAGTACCGCTTGCCCAGATACCCCGCAAGCAGCGTGCCACCGATATTGGCGAGGCCGATCAACGACAGCGCCAGCGCGCCGAGCGCCGAGGTGGTCGAGATGCCGACGGCGTAGAGCACGCTGCCCTCCTGCAGGGGCGAACACATCTCGGTCTCCATCGCCGGAAAGTGGGCGGTGACGAAGGCGAGCTGGTAACCGCAGGAAAAGAAGCCGAGGAAGATCATGGCGTAGGACGGGTCGCGGAAGGCGCCCTTCAGCGTGCTGGCCATCGACTGCGGCGGGCCTGCGGTCACGGGCGCCGGGGGCACGCGCATCGCGGGCAGGAAGGCCAGCATGGCGATGACCATGACGGCGAAGACCATGAAGGTTTCCTGCCAGGTGAAATAGCCGAGCAGCCATTCCGCCAGCGGCGCGCCGACCACCTGCCCGCCGCTGCCCGCCGCCGCGACGATGGCAAGCGACATGGAGCGGTTCTCGTCTGTGGAGGACCGCCCGACGACGCCCAGGATCACGCCAAATCCGGTGCCCGCCACGCCGAAGCCGACGAACCAGGCGTAAAGCTGGTGCTCGATGGGCGTGGTCGACCATGCCGACAGCACCAGCCCGGCGGCATAGCAGAGCGCGCCCAGCACGATGGCCCGACGGTCGCCGATCTTTTCCGCCAGCGCCGAGAAGATCGGCTGGCCGATGCCCCAGGTCAGGTTCTGGATCGCGATGGCCAGCGAGAAATCGGCGCGCAGCCAGCCGAATTCCTCGGCGATCGGGATCTGGAAGACCCCGAAGGAGGAGCGGACGGCAAAGCTGACGAGGATGATCGCACAGCCGACCAGCAGGACCGGCGTGAACATTGGGGTGCGTTGCATGGGAATCCCTCTGGCCGCGGCGGGGCCGGCTGGTCGCGGATATTACGCGCGGGGGGCGCGCCGTCAAATCAGGAGAATTTGCCTCACCTATCAACAAATCTTATGCAAGCGGTTGAGGGGCGCGCGCTTTTCAACCCGCGATGCGCGGGATAGGACGGGGGAATGAGCCATTTTCTCCTGTTTGCGACTTCCTTGACGCGGGTGCCCCCCACCCCTCTTCCCTCCCCACGGGGGGGAGGGGAAGCGTGTCGGACGACACCCCGGACCATCCAGACGCAGGCTCGGGCCGGGGTGATCGGCTCCCCTCCCCCTCGTGGGGAGGGGATGGGGGTGGGGGGATCCTTATGAGCGCGGTCGAACGACTCTACTCCGAACGTATCTCCCGAGGCACCCTGCGGCCCGATCCGGCACAGCAGACGGTGCTGCCCGAATTCGAGCGCATCCGGGCGGCGCTGGCGCAGCCGGTGAAGCGCGGACTGTTCTCGCGCAAGACGCCGGAGGCGCCGAAGGGCCTCTATCTCTGGGGGGGCGTCGGGCGGGGCAAGTCGATGCTGATGGACCTGTTCGTCGCCTCGCTGGGGGACATCCCCGCGCGGCGGGTGCATTTCCATGCCTTCATGCAGGAGATCCACGCCGGGTTGCACCAGGCGCGCAAGGCGGGAGTCGAGGACGCGCTGGCGCCGGTGGCGGCGGAGGTGGTGAAGCAGGTCCGCCTGCTGGCCTTCGACGAGATGCAGATTACCGATATCACCGACGCCATGCTGGTCGGCCGCCTGTTCGAGGCGCTGTTCGCGGGCGGCGTCGCGGTGGTGACGACGTCGAACCGGCATCCCGATGACCTCTACAAGAATGGGCTGAACCGGCAGCTGTTCCTGCCCTTCATCCAGCTCATCAAGGCGCGGATGGCCGTGGTAGAACTCAGCAGCCCGACAGACCACCGGCAGGGCCGATTGCAGGGGATGCAGGTCTATTTCACCCCCATCGGCTCGGACTCGCGCAAGGCGGTGGATGCCGTCTGGCGCGACCTGGCGGGTGGCCCGGCGGAACCGCTGACGCTGGTGGTGAACAAACGCGACGTGGTTATCCCCGCCTTCCGCAACGGCGTGGCGCGGGCGAGTTTCTATGACCTCTGCGGCAAGCCTCTCGGCCCCGCCGACTACCTCGCCATCGCCGAGGCCGTGCGGGTGCTGGTGCTGGACGATATTCCCCGCCTGTCACGGCAGAACTTCAACGAAGCGAAACGCTTCGTGACCCTTGTCGATGCATTGTACGAAGCGCGCGTGCGCCTGATCGCCAGCGCGGCTGCGGTGCCGGATATGCTTTATGTCGAGGGCGAAGGCACCTTCGAGTTCGCCCGCACCGCCTCGCGCCTGATGGAGATGCAGGCGGAGGACTGGGGATCGGCCTAGCGCGTCGTGCCGCGCACAAACGCCCTCAAGCGCAGCGGCAAACGTGTTGTGCTTCGCAAACGCGGCCGCGCCGCTGTGGCCGAGGACGTGGCTCCCGCTGAGCGCGACACGCTCTAACCGTTCTCGCGCAGCACCGATCCGGCGAGGTAGAGCGAGCCGCAGATCAGCACGCGGGCCGACGGGTTGCTGGCCGCGATGGTCGCCAGTGCGGTGGCGACATCCGGGGCGGTCGAGGCGGCCATGCCGACGCTGGCGGCGATTTCCGCCGTCGTTTCCGCCGGGAGGGTGTTCGCCTCGCCCGGGATCGACACCGCGGTCAGGCTGGCGACATGGGGCGCGAGCGGGCGGAGGTAGCCGGAGACGTCCTTGGTGTTCAGCATCCCGCAGATCAGGTGCGTCGGGCGCTTCGGCATCTCGGCGAGCAGCAGCGCCAGCGCCTCCCCTGCCCCCGGGTTGTGACCGCCGTCGAGCCAGAGTTCCACGCCCGGCGCCGACGCAGGCAAAGGCCCGGACGCCAGCCGCTGCATCCGCGCGGGCCAGTAGGCGCGCGTCACCGCCGCCTCGCAGGCCGTCTCGCCAAAGCCGAGGTGACGCAGGGCGGCCAGCGCCGATCCGGCGTTGTCGGTCTGGTGCGGTCCAGGCAGGTTCGGCAGGGGCAGGTCAGCGAGCCCGGTCTCGTCCTCGAACACCAGCCGCCCGCGTTCGCGCCGCACATGCCAGTGCTGGCCCTGCGCGATCAAGGGCGCGCCAAGACGCGCGGCTTGTGCCTCGATCACCTCCATCACCGCCTCGGGCTGAGGCCCGACGACGCAGGGCACCCCGCGCTTCAATATCCCGGCCTTCTCGAAGGCGATCTTCGCCAGCGTGTCGCCGAGATAGCTTTCGTGATCCATCGAGATCGGCGAGATCACCGTCAGCGCCGGTTTCGGGATGACATTGGTGGCATCCAGCCGCCCGCCGAGGCCGACCTCGAGCAGGGTGTAGTCGGCCTTGCTTCGCGCGAAAGCGACGAAGGCCGCGCAGGTCGTGATCTCGAAATAGGTGATCGCCTCGCCCTTGTTGGCGGCGTAGCACTCGTCGAGCACGTCCGTCAGCGCATGTTCCGAGATCAGCGACCCCGCCACCCGGATGCGCTCGTGAAAGCGCGCGAGGTGCGGCGAGGTATAGGCATGGGCCACCTTCCCCGCCCCTTCCAGCCCGGCGCGGATCATGGCGAGGGTGGAACCCTTGCCGTTGGTCCCGGCGATATGGATGACCGGCGGCAGCGCGTCCTGCGGATTGCCCAGCGCATCCAGCAGCCGCCACATGCGGTCAAGCGTGAGGTCGATGATCTTGGGGTGCAGCGCCATCATCCGCGACAGGATGGCGTCCGATCCGGGGGCGCTCATTTCGGGGCGGCGACCTCGGCGGGAGTGTCGGCCTTCGCCTCGGGCGGGGCCAGGTCACCCTTGACCGCCTGCGGCATCCCGAGCAGCAGGCGCACGATCGTGATGAGTTCGTCGCGCAGCTTGGTGCGCGGCGTCACCCGGTCGAGCATCCCGTGATCCAGCAGGTATTCCGCGCGCTGAAAGCCTTCGGGCAGCTTCTCGCGGATGGTCTGCTCGATCACGCGGGGACCGGCGAAGCAGATCAGGGCGTTCGGTTCGGCGATGTGGACGTCGCCAAGCATGGCGTAGGATGCCGTGACGCCGCCGGTGGTCGGGTGGGTCAGAACGACGATATAGGGCAGACCGGCTTCCTTCAGCATCTGAACCGCGACGGTGGTGCGCGGCATCTGCATCAGCGACAGGATGCCCTCCTGCATCCGCGCGCCCCCGGCGGCACTGAACAGGATCAGCGGGCGCTTCAGCTTCACCGCCTCCTGCGCGGCGGCGATGATGGCGTTGCCGACATACATGCCCATCGAGCCGCCCATGAACGAGAAGTCCTGCGCACAGGCGACGACGGGCGTGCGCCCGATCTCTCCGACCGCGACCAGCATCGCCTCTTTCTCGCCGGTCTCCTTCTGGGCCGACTTCATGCGGTCGGGGTATCTCTTCTGGTCGCGGAACTGTAACGGATCGGCCAGCGGCTCGGGCACCTTGACCTCGGTGAAGATACCGCCGTCGAACAGGGCGGTGAACCGTTCGCGCGGGGTGATCGCCATGTGGTGGCCGCAATTGGTGCAGACGTTCAGGTTGCCCGACAGCTCGCGGTGAAACAGCATGGTGCCGCACTCGTCGCACTTCTGCCAGAGGTTCTCGGGCGTCTCGCGGCGCGAGAAGATCGAGTTGATCCGCGGGCGGACATAGTTGGTGATCCAGTTCATCGGCTGCTTTCCTGCGGTCCCCGTGCGTGGGCTTTCAGATAGTCCGCTGGCCGCGCGATTGCAATCAGCGCCGGATCGCGAGGCGCGCGGCGAGCCAACCGACCAGAAGGAAGGCGAAGTCCAGCACCAGCCAGGGTGTCAGCTTTTCCACCTCGTCCAGGCCATGCGGCAGCGTGGCGAGCGACAGGCCGCTCATCTCGCCCTTGACCGAGACGAAGAGCAGCGCGCCGGTGTTGTTGATCATGTGCAGCGCCAGCGCGGGGCCAAGCGTTCCGGCACGGGCGGTCAGATCGGCGGCGGCAAGGCCGAAGCAGATCGCCCAGGCGACGATGACCGGGGCGTTGGCCCCGGCGACGCCAGGCTGGTAGTGGCCGATGCCGAACAGCACGGCCGGGACGCCCATCCAGATCCAGCGCGCATCGAACCGCGCCGCCAGCGTCTGTTGCAGGTAACCGCGGAACAGCAGCTCCTCGCTGCCGGTCTGGAGCAGGATGCCGCCGAGGGACAGCGGCAGCAGCATCAGCCAGAGGCGCGGGTCGAGGTTGGACACCACCTGCGTCTCGCCGCCACCGCCATAGGGCGGCAACAGCATCAGCGCGAGATGCACCAGCAGCAGCACCCCCACCACCCGCCCGAACTGGCGCAACGCCAGCGGCAGCGGCCCGACCAAGGAAAGCGGATCGCGCCCGTGGATCGTGCGCGCGGCGACGACCACGGCGACGATGACCAGCCCGAAACTGTAGAGCATCAGCAGCAGCGTCGGCGCGGTGTCGCTGCGCGTCAGGTCCACCCGCAGCGCTGGGACGACCTGGAACAGCGCCTCCAGCCCGGTCCGGTAGAGGATGCCCAGCCCCACGGTCAGCAGGGCGACAACCCCGGCCCCCGCCAGCAGGCGCCAGAACTCGGCATGGCGGCGGGCCGGGGCGACCAGCGCCTCGTGGGCGGCATAGGCGTCACGCACCGGCGGGCACCTCCGGCGGCGGCAAGGGGATGCGGGTGACAAGCTCGGCCGCCGATTCCCCGAGGTGGCGGCGCGCGGCCACCGCCCGGCCCACGACCCCGGACAGGTTCTCGCCCATCGCCTGAAGCAGGTGCATCGCCACCTTGCCGTCGCCCTCGATCACCGTGCGCAACTCCTCAGCCCCGATCCGCAGGAACACGGCATCCTCGGTCGCCACCAGATCGGCCTGGCGCGGCTGGCCGGTGATCACCATCAGGTCGCCGATCAGCCGCCCCGGGCGGACCACGGTGATCGGCCCCTCGCCCTCACCCTCCGGCCAGCGCAGCTCGGCCAGCCCCGAGAGGCAAAGATAGGCCGCATCCGGCGGCTCGCCATGCTCGAAGATCACCTCGCCCGCCGGCGCCTTGAACCATTGCGCGCTGAAGGCCAGCAGCCGCTGGTTGCGCGGGTCCATCCGGGCGAAGAGGTCGTTGCCCGCGATCACCCGCAGCTTGCGTTGCAGGTCCGCAGCGCCCTTGGCGTCCAGCGGCTCGGCGCAGCGTTCGCAGCCGTCCACCCGCCCGTCGTTGATCTGGATGAACAGGTCATAGGCCTCGGGGTTCTCGAAACGGTCCTCCATGAAGATCATCGTCGTCTTCGGCAGCAGGTCGCGCAGGCGCTCGCGCGTGCGGGCGCGGCTTTCGCCGTCGTGGCTGGCCAGCGCGCGGTCGAGGATCAGCACATCCGGCCGTTTGATCGCCGCCCGGCTGAAGGCCGCGCGTTCCTGGATGATCGTCGGCAGCGCGTTGCCGCCAAGGCCCGAGGGCATGTCGTAGATCGTCACCGCCGCCGCCTGCCGCAGCCCGTGTTCGGTCAGCACCTCGGCCACGACATTCTCGACCATTTCGGCACGCGCGCCTGCCATGATCGAGATGCGCCCGTAGATCGCGTTTTCGGTGAGCGTCAACCGCGGCATGTAGGCATCGGGTGACAACGGTATGAACATTCCCTGCGTGAACCCGCGCAGGCGATCGGCATTGCTTTGCCGCAGGGCGACGATCTCGGCCTTGAAATGTTCGGGGAAGGTCGGCCCGATCTGCTCGGCGGTCAGAAGGAACGGCACCGTCAGCATCAGCGCGGTTTCGTCGTGGCTGAGGCCCGCGTCGCCAAGACGCGCGCGCTTGGCGGCGATGTCGGTCAGGCGGTGATAGGTCGCCTCTTCGATCCCGAGCTTGCGAAACAGCGGGTTGTCGGTGCCGTCGCGCCCGAAGGTCTGGCGCAGGGTGTCGATGACCCCCTGGCTGATCGCGAGACCTTCGTCGGCAAGGCCATTCTCGACCAGCATGCGGATGAAGCCGTTTTCCGCGGCAAGCTCCTGCTGGCTGATGCTGCGCGTCGGCGTCGCGAACAGCAGGTTGCCCCCCAGCGGCACCGCCGGGTTGAAGGCGCCAGGATCGAAGCGATGCACCGCCGCGTCCAGCCCCCTGGCCTTCAGCCGCCGCGCGATCTCGGGGCGCAGATCGACGATGGCCTGCGCCAGTTCGGGATGGCGCGCCGGATCGAAGCGCGCGCGCAGCGTGCGGCGGAAGTATTGCTCGTCGATGCCCATCGCCTCGGTCAGCTTGTACCACCAGTCGCGGATGTCCTCGCCGTCCGCCAGGCCCGCCAGCGCCGGGTCGACCCAGTTGACGTCCATCCGGTCGGTGGAATTCCCCGACCGCGCCGCCTCGCGCGCGCGGCGATCGCGGCCCTGCGGATCCCAGACGACCTCTTGCGGACGGATGCGCAGGGGCATCAGCAGGTTGTCGCCAAGCGAGCCGTCGAACAGGTAGGGCCGCGAATGGGCGTGGCCGATGCGCGCGGAGATCACCGCCTGGTGCAGCGTGTCGAGCGGGTGCCCCCCGATCGACACATGCCCGGCCGAGGGCAGCACCTCGCGCGTCAGCAGCTGTGCGAGCGCCGCGCGTTCGTTGGCCTTGTCCGACTGCACCGCCACCCGCGCGCCCGGCGGGATGGTCAGCGTCACCTCTTCCAGGACGACGTTGCCATCCTGGTCGAGCACGGTCACGTCGTGCAGGTCGATGGCACCGTCCAGGTGCGGAATCTCGGCCGGCTCGCCTTCGAACAGCGCCGCGTCGATCATCCCGCGCGGCGCGAACCGCTCGGTCACGACGGTCCAGCGCAGCGACATGTCCTGCGCCTCGTTGTAGTAATCCAGCAGTTCCTTCCAGGGGCTCGCCAGATCCTTGTAGGCCGCCAGCGCGGCGACCAGCGCACCCACGGTGATGTCGCCCCGGATCGCCAGGTAGCCCCCGACGGAATAGAAGAAGAACGGCGTCATCTGGGTGATGAGGTTGTTCAGGAACTTCATGAAGAATTTCTTCTGGTAGATCCGGAACCGGATCTCGAACAGCCGCCCCAGCCGGTCGGTGACCTGCGCCAGCCGATAGCGCCAGCCGCCGTTCTCGCGCAGGTCCGAGATGCCCGCCGCGCTCTCGCCGATTTCCGAGGCAAGGTGGCGGATCTCGACGATGCGGTCCTTGTTAAGCAGGTTGATCTGGCGTTGCAGGCGCGGGATCAGCCAGGCCTGAAGCGGGATCAGCGCGATGGAGGCGAGGCCGAACCAGAGGCTCTGCATGAACAGGAACACCAGGATCGTCATCATCTGGCCGAACTGGAAGGTCGGCTGCGCGACGGCGTCGCCCATCAGCCCGCCCATCGGTTCGGCCTCGGATGTCACCATCGCCACCAGCTCGCCCTGGCTGGTGGTGCGGAAGTAACTGGTCGGGAAGCGCATCATCCGGGCAATCAGCGTATAGCGCAGGCGGCGCAGCAGGCGCTCGGCGACCACCCCCTTCAGCGTGTTCAGCCGCATCTTCATAAGCCCGCCGATCAGGACGGTCAGCAGGAAGGCAAGGCAGAGCACCAGCAGATAGTGTACCTGGCCCAGCGCCACGCCGAAGAGCTCGACCTTCTCCGTTTCCGATCCGATCGCGTCGTTGATGATCCGCTTGGGCAATTCCAGCGAGAAATAGAGGAAGGGGAAAGTCGCCAGCGTCAGCGCCAGCAGGCCGATCTGCGCCCGGGCGGAATGCGTCCAGATGAAGCCGAAGAGCGTGCGTTCCATTGGGATCCCCGTGGCCGGGTCAGGATCGCCCGGCAGGTCAGGAACGGTAAGCATTGATCGCCGGATTGCAAGGTGCGCCAATGCACAGCCTGTCCTTCGCTGCGCAGTCCCGTCTCTGATCCGCCTGCGGCGGATGCGCTCTGCGGCGGAGACTTGGGGCAAAAGGAAGCAGCGGCCTGAACCGGGCCGACGTCATTTGCCCCGCGCCCCGGGCCAGCCGGAGGACGCCGGTCCCGGGAACCGGCCGGCATTTCCCGGGGCGTTGCCCTGCCCGCCGAAAGGAGGAATAGCGGCGCTTGCGGGGACTGAACCCGACAATTCGGACAGCCCGATCCGCCGCACGTCGTGAGGGAAGCGCCGAAAATGCTTCCCTCCCCCCGCCCAAAGGCAGGGAGAGGGAGGGGGCGTCAAATCACCGCGAACCGAGAGACCACCAGCCGCGGCGTTTCGGCTTGGCCTCGGTCGGTTCCGCAGGTTCGCTGACCAGTTCCGGTTCGGGAGGCGTCGCCTCGGGCTGAGCCGATTTGGTCTCCAGTTCCGGGGCCTCGGGCTCCGGAGCCGGCTCCGGCGCGGGTGCCGGTTCCGGCACGACCTCGGGCGCGGCTTGCGGGGCCACTTCGGCGGCCACCTCGACCGGAGCCTCCGCTTCGGGGGCTGCTGCCTTCTTGCGCGAAGATGACGAGCGGCTCGACCGGGTCACCTTCGGCTTGGGCTTGGCCGCTTCGGCTTCGGGTGTCGCTTCCGGGGCGGCTTCCACGGGCGCCTCGGCCGCAGCTTCGGTCTCTGGTGCGGCTTCTTCCGGCGTGGCCTTCGGCTTTCGCGACCGGGACCGCGCGCGGGACGGCTTCTTCGGCGGCTCTTCAGGGGCCGCTTCCGCGGCGACCGCTTCGGCAGGCTCAGCCGCTTCGGGTTCCTCCGCAGGTGCGTCTTCCGCGGCTCCGTCTTCTCCGCTGTCGCCGTCATCCCCGGCTTCGGCCTGGTCCTGCGCGCCCTCGGCGGAGGACGACCGCCCCGACCGCCGCCGACGACGACGGCGCTTGCGCTTGGGCTTGCCTTCACCATCGGCTGCCGCCTCGGACCGGGACTCGGACCGCGCCTCTTCGGCTTCGGCCTCCTCTTCGTCCTCCTCGACGATATCCTCGTCCTCGTCCACCGCGTCCATCAGGGTGGTATCGACCGACACCACCGGCGCCGTCGACACTGGGATGGTCCGCGTTGCCGTCTTGAACTTCTCGATGGTGACATCCGGGCTGACGAGATGGCTATCCCCCTCGATCCGCACCGCCATGCCGTAGCGCAGCTCGATCTGGGCGATGTGCTCGCGCTTCTGGTTCATCAGGAAGTTGGCGATGGAGACCGGGCACTTGACCAGCACCTCGCGCGAGCGGTTGCGGGTGCCTTCTTCCTCGATCTGGCGCAGCACCGACAACGCGAGGTTGTCGTCCGAGCGGATCAGGCCGGTACCGTGGCAGGCGGCGCAGGGCTGCGTCGTCGCCTCGAGCATACCCGGGCGCAGGCGCTGGCGGGACATCTCGAGCAGGCCGAAGCCCGAGATGCGGC
>JAGRMS010000055.1:1419-20826 GCA_020441135.1 Pseudooceanicola sp. | reverse complement strand
CCTTGCGAGCCGTAGCCGAGGATGGCAACCTTCTTGTCCTTGATGAGATTGATGTCGCAGTCGCGGTCGTAATACACGCGCATGGCCTTGTCCTTTCGTGTTTGGCTGGGGCGGACAATAGGGCCTGTGGCAGGATTCGCCCGGTGAATCGGGTTGGAATCCGCCTGTTCTGCGAGAATTTTATTCTAAGAAATGGGTGGATCGGGAATGTTCATGCGTGGCGGGTCAGGCTGCCGCGCCGACACGATCCTTTGCCGCTGGAGGCGCAGCCACAAGGGCCGCAGCCAGCAGGCGGGCTTCGGTGACGGAGAGGACGGGTCGACACAGCCTGTCCCGAGTATCCAGCACCCCGGTTTGCGTGAGGCTCGTCACCGTGTCGGCGTCGAGGATCTCCAGCGTGACGTCGCCTGCGAACAAGCTCTCGCTGGCGATGCCTTCCGCGACGATCGCCTGATGGCCGTCAAGCAACAGGTGGTGATACGTCACCCGGCGCATCGGGGCGGCGTGGATCGTGGTGCCGTTGACCAGTGCCTTGGCCGGAACCAGAACCTCGGGCGCACCGAAAAGCAGTTCGACCTGTGGCGCACGCAGCAGGATGCGGTGGTTCGGCGAGACCAGCAGGTCGCGCCGGTTGCCAAGCGCCCCGGCGGCGATGCGGATCGGGGCCAGCGGCCCGCGTCCGAAAACGGTGAACCGCCCGGCCCATCGCAGCGGCATCGGGCCGTGGTCGAGGGTTATCACCGGGTTGCCGGGTTGCAGCGACTCGATCGGGCGGGGCCCATCCGGCGTTTCGATCAGCGTCCCGGCCAGATAGCAGACAACCGTATCCTGGATCGTCATGCTGTTCTTTTCGCCGGTGTATTTCGACACACCCTGCCGATAGGTCAGCACGGTGCCCGGAGGCGGCTCGGGGCCTTCGAACATCACCCCGACGACTTCGGTGTTGTAGCCCTGGGTGATCGAGACCCCGACCATCTTGTACATGTTCCCCGCGTCGTCGAAGAGGGTGACTTCCCATTCGTTTTCGACGTTGACCGGCGGATTTTCCTTCCAGCGAACGGTTTCGCTGCTGGGATTGTAGGTCTTGCCGTTGATCGTTGCGGGCTCGGTGAGTTGCTGGTCCTTGACGTTGGATCCGCTAAAGGGATCGTCGGTCAGTTCGCCGTCCGAATCCTCGAAGGTCAGGGCCACCTTCTGGGTCGGAATGGTCATCTTGACGTCGTTCGGGTTCTCCCAGCTGAAGGCATCGCCGTTCAGTGCCGCGCCGATCACGTCCTGCTGGTGCGTGGGTGTTCCGTCCGAGCGCCACATCGTCATCGCGCTCTTCTCGTAGAGATAGATCGTCCGTTCGGCCATTTGCCTGTCTGCCTGTTGCCGCCGGTCTTGTGCCGGCGTGCGGGTCTTCCTCGAAGGTAAAAGGCCACAAAAGGTGTCGACACGCATCCAGTTTCGATTGTTTAGCGGAGAAGATATTAACCTGTGGCATTTATGGCGAGGCCCGGCGTGGTGCATCAGGCTTGATCTTGGGTGCTGGATCGGCGCATGAAGTCTGCGCAAGATCGCGCCAGGGTGAGGGGGTTATGCTCGACGACGCCGACCGCCGCCTGCTGCGGCATCTTCAGGCCGATCCAGAGCTGACCGCCGCGCAGCTGTCCGAGCGGTGCGGGCTCTCTGCCGCGTCGTGCTGGCGGCGCATCGAGGCGATGACGGCGGCGGGGATCATCCTGGGCCACGAGGCGGTGATCGACTGGGCGGCGCTGGGCTATTCGGTGGAGGTTTCGCTGCGCTTCACGCTCGACAAGACGCAGGCCCGCGCCTTTGACGAATTCCTGGCGGCGGCGCGCGAAGTGCCGGAGGTGCTGGAAATCCAGACCTTCCTCGGCCGGGTCGACGTACGCCTTTCGGTCATCGCGCGCGACCTGCCGCATTACCAGGAGGTCTACCGCGAGCGTATATTGACCCTGCCGCATATCGCCGATGTCGAGGCGCTGATGCACATCGCGCGGATCAAGACCGACGAGGCGCTGCCGCTGTGATGGACCTGGACGAAATCGACCGTTCGCTGCTGCGCGCGCTGGCGCAGGACGCCACCCAGACGGCGGGGGCGCTGGGCCGCCGGTTCGGCCTGTCGCAGCCCGCCACCTGGCGGCGGATCAAGAGGCTGGAAGAGGGCGGGGCGATCAAGGGCCGCCGCCTGCGTCTGAACGCCGAGGCGCTGGGGTTCGGCGTGACGGTGTTCCTGGGCGTCAAGCTGGGGCGCAAGGCGCAGACCAGCCTTGCCGATTTCGAACGCGCCGTCAGCGCCATCCCCGAGGTGCAGACGGTCGAACACGTGCTGGGCATGTACGACTTCCGCCTGCGCGTCGTCGCCCGCGACCTGCCGGATTTCGAACGGGTGCTGCGGCGGCGGATCATGACCCTTCCCGGCGCGGGGGAGGTCGAGGCCAACGTGCTTCTGTCCGAAGAGCGCCGCCCCGGTCCGATCGGGTAGGCTTGGGCAAATTGCGCCGCTCTGCGTCTCCCTGTATGGCTGGCGGCGAACCGTGACAGGAGGATTCCATGCCCGCGCTGCTTGATACCGTCGATCCCGAAGGGCTCGAAGAGTTCTCGGTGGTCTTCACCGACCGCTCGCTGAACCACATGAGCCAGACGTTCCAGCAGGTGATGCGCGACATCTCGGGCACGCTGAAGGAGGTCTACAACGCCGAAGCTGTGGCGGTGATCCCCGGCGGCGGCACCTATGCGATGGAGGCGGTGGCCCGCCAGTTCGCGCGCGGTGTGCCGGTGCTGGTCGTGCGCAACGGCTGGTTCTCCTACCGGTGGAGCCAGATCGTCGAGACCGGCGGCATTGCCTCGGCTGCCACGGTGCTGAAGGCGCGGCCGACCGGGAACGCCAGCCCGTCGCCCTTTGCGCCCGCACCCATTGAGGATGTGGCCGCGGCGATCCGCGAGCAGAGGCCGGCGGTGGTTTTCGCGCCCCATGTCGAGACGGCGGCGGGGGTGATCCTGCCCGACGACTACATCCGTGCGCTGTCCGCCGCCGCCCATGACGTCGGCGCGCTGATGGTGCTGGACTGCATCGCCTCGGGCTGCGCCTGGGTCGACATGAAGGCGACTGGAGTCGATGTGCTGATCTCGGCCCCGCAGAAGGGGTGGAGCGCCTCGCCCTGCGCCGGGCTGGTGATGCTCTCGGAACGCGGGGCAAAGCGGCTGGAGGAGACGACCTCCGACAGCTTCGCGGCCGACCTGAAGAAGTGGCGGTCGATCATGGCGGCCTACGAGGGCGGCGGCCATGCCTACCACGCGACGATGCCGACGGACGCCCTGCGCGCCTTCCGCGACACGATGCTCGAGACGAAGGAATACGGCTTCGACCGGCTGCGCGAGGCGCAGTGGAAACTGGGCGACGGCGTGCGGGCGATGCTGAAGGCGAAAGGCGTCGTCTCCGTCGCAGCCGAGGGGTTCGGCGCGCCCGGGGTTGTGGTCAGCTATACCGCGGACCCGGACATCCAGAACGGCAGGAAATTCGCCGCGCTGGGGATGCAGATCGCCGCCGGGGTGCCGCTGCAATGCGACGAGGGCCCGGAGTTCCGCACCTTCCGGCTGGGCCTGTTCGGGCTCGACAAGCTTTACGACGTGGAAGGCACGCTGGGACGGCTGAAGCGGGTCATCGATCAGGTTCTGTGACGGCTCGTCCGGTTCCCTAGCCGGGTTCCCGCTGCTTCTTTCTGTACCAAATACTCCCGCCGGAGGCGACGCGCCGCGACCGCCGCTCTTTCGTAGGGCGGGGTTCACCCCGCCGCGCCGCCACGCCAAGCGATGTTGCTCGACCCGCCCAGCCCGCGCCGCAAGCAGAACCAGATCACGGCCAGCGAAACGACCAGCCACAACCCGCCCCAGAACAGCGTCGGCCCGCCGAACTCCTCCGCCAGCATCCGCGCGTCCGATTGCAGGTCGGATCGCTGGATGGTGTCCGAGAAGATGTCGTAGGGCACGTAGATCATGCTCGCCAACCCGATCACCCGAAGCACGAGGTCCGACACAGTCCGCCCCAGAAACCAGGCCGCCGCCAGCATCAGCGCCGCCGTGCCGGTCCCGAAGGCCAGCGCGAACCACTCGCGCACGCATAGCAGGCAGACCGCCAGCAGGGTCACGCCAAGAAGCCCCAGAACCACGTGATCCAGATGCGTCCGCAAGGCGATCAGGAACAGCGCCACGCCGATCAGCAGCGAGCCGAGATAGCCCGCGGTCAGCGTCAGGAAGCGGTTGCCGCCAAGCGAGATCACCATGCCGCCCTGATCGGGCGAGACGGTCAGGCTGGCGACGCTGCCGCCGGTCAGGACCGTCGCCGCCGCGTGCGAAAGTTCGTGCAGGAAGACCACCAGCAGTTTCAGCGGGATCACCACCGGCGTCTGCCACAGCGCGAAGATCAGCGCGGTCAGCGCCAGCATCTGCCAGTGGCCGGCGAGAAAGGCGCGCGCCATCAGCGCAGCCCCAGCCCCATGCGCATCAGCAGATGCCGCACCGGGGCGGCGGCGTAGAGCGCGTTCAGCCCCGCCGCCCTTGCATTGCGCAGGGCGCGCGGCGCGGCCATCGACGCGCGGTTCAACAGGTCGATGCCCTGCACGCGCAGGCGGATGTCGTTGATGCGGGCGCGGTGGTAGGCGTCCAGCATCGCCGCGTCGCCCAGACCATCGGGCCGGGCCGTCGCAAGATCCAGCAGAGCGCGCAGGTCGGCCAGCGACATGTTCAGCCCCTGGGCGCCTATGGGCGGGACGACATGCGCCGCCTCGGCGATCAGCGCGATCCGCTCTCCTGAAAGGCGGTCGGCGTGTTGCAGGACGATCGGCCAGAGGCTGCGGCGGCTCGCCAGCGTCAGCGGCCCGAAGAGCGCGCAAGAGCGTTCGGTCATCGCTGCCTCGAACTCCTGGACGGGCAGGGCGGCAAGCGCGGCGGCTTTCGGCCCGTCCTCCATCCAGACCACGGCAGAGGAAGGGCGGCCGTCGAGGTCGGGCAAGGGGACAAGGGTGAACGGCCCGCCCGAACGGTGGATTTCGGTCGAGACGTTGCGATGCGGCTCGGGGTGCGTCACGGCGAAGGCCAGCGCCTTCTGGCCATAGCGGGTGGTCGAGACGCCGATGCCCGCCGCCTGCCGCATCGGCGAATCGCGCCCGTCCGCCGCGATCACCAGTCGGCAGGTCACGCGCGCGCCATCGGTCAGCGTGACCCGCGCTTCGCCGGTCCTCGTGAACAGCGCCTTTGCGCCGATGCCGGGACGGAAATCCACCGAAGGGAGGCCGGCCAGATGCGTTAGCAACTCGCGCCGCAGCAGCCAGTTGGGCAGGTTCCAGCCGAAGGGCCGTTCGGAAATCTCGGACGCATCGAATTCCTTGACGATCCGCACCTGCGGCGTCTCGCCACCGGCATCGACGATGCGCATCACCTGCAAGGGTTCGGCATGTGGCTCGAACCGCGCCCAGAGGCCGCAGTGTTCCAGCAGGTCGCGGGCCGGTTGCAGGATCGCCGTGGTGCGCAGGTCGGCGCCCTCGGCGTCGCGGCTGGTGACGGGGGGGGCGGGATCGACGCAGATCACGCGGAAGCCCGCCGCGCCGAAGGCCGCGGCAGCGGTCAGCCCGGCCACGCCGCCGCCGGAAATCAGGATGTCGCAGGTCTCGGTCATCGCGCCCTCGGGTTTGCGCGCGAGACTAATCGGATCGCGCGTGGCGGCCAAGGCCCGGATCCGTCATGGGCTCTCTCGCGTTGATCTGGATCATGGCCCGCTTCGCGCGCCGGGGCGAGGCTGATCGCACAGCCACGGGAGGCCGATATGCCCACAAGAGCCGCAGTCCAGATTGCCCTGACCCTTGCCGCCACGCCGCTTGCCGCGCAGGACGTGACGATCGGAGAGGAGATCTATTCGACCCATTGTGCCGTCTGCCATGGCCTGGAGGCGGATGGCGGCGGCCCGATGGCCGGGGTGCTGACGATCAAGCCGGTGAACCTCGCGCAATTGTCGGCGTCGAACAAGGGTGTCTTCCCGACCGAGCGCGTCGTCATGCGCATCGACGGGCGTGATCCGCTGGTCAGCCACGGCTCGCCCATGCCGGTCTACGGCTATTTCTTCGAAGGCGAGGATGCGGCGCTGAAGACCGAAGCCGGGCAGCCGATCTTGACAAGCCAGCCGATCGTCGATCTGGTCGCCTTCCTTGAAAGCATCCAGGTGAAATGATGCGGATTGTCCTGCCGATGGCCCTGCTGGCGCTTGCCGCCTGCAATACCGACGCGATGCCCGAGCCCGACGAGGGAGCAATGCTCTTTGCCGAGAATTGCACCGCCTGCCACGGCGCTGATGCAAGGGGCGGGGTGAAGGTGGGCAACCGCACCGCGCCCGACCTGACGCGGATCAGCGCGCGCAACGGCGGCAGCTTCCCGCGGGCGCGGGTGATGTCGCAGATCGACGGCTACGGCAAGGGGAAGCTGCCGGTGGAGCAGATGCCCGAGTTCGGCGCGCTCTTGTCCGGCGAGCCGGTTCCGGTCGAGGTGAACGGGGTGATGACGCCGACACCGCGGTCGCTGGCGGCGCTGCTGTTCTACCTGGAGAGCATTCAGGGGCGTTAGTCTGGCGGCGCCTAGGGCGTTGGCCTGACGAATTTCGCGCCGCCGACAAACCGGCTCGTCGCGTCGCCAACCGGCGCGTGTTTCGTCACTGGTCCGCCCATCCGGGTCCGTCCGTAATAAGGCTCGCAAGCGATGCCGTCGCCGTCGCGGTCGTTGCGCGCGTGATAGCCGGGGTGGCCGCGGTAGGCGGGCGCGACCCCGGCCGCGCGCGCCGCGTCGCAACCGGCGGCAGCGATCATGTGCCAGAACGCGCCCGATGCGCCGAACTTGCTGGCGAAGACCAGGAAGAGGGCGACCACGAGGAACACGCTACCAGCCGCGACGCCGCCCCTGATT
Organism: Pseudooceanicola sp.; assembly: GCA_020441135.1. Classification (GTDB taxonomy): domain Bacteria; phylum Pseudomonadota; class Alphaproteobacteria; order Rhodobacterales; family Rhodobacteraceae; genus Seohaeicola_A. The sequence goes on along the minus strand of JAGRMS010000055.1, from coordinate 13,872 downwards.
CGCCGCAAGACGCGGGAGGTGGCGGTAACAGGCCGGTGCCCGCGCCCAAAGGGTGCGAAGCGGATGAAGCGGTATCTGTCGTTGCGCCTGTTCATGGCCGCGCATCGGAGCACGGGGATATGGCAAGGGTGTGGCCCGGCTGGTACGAAATGGAGCGATGCCCTGTCCACAGCTCGTCCCTGTGACAGGTACGGACGCGACGCAGGGGCACGCTAGGGTGACTGCGCCAAGCCGTGGTTTGGCCTACGCTCCGTAACGCGCCATGAAGGTGGCGACCGCGTTGTCGACCACCCCGGCGATCTCTTCCGGCGTGAAACGGGTCTGGATGCCGAAGACCGCCCGGGTCCACAGGCGGGCCTTGCAGAGTTCCGAGAATTGCTCGGCCGCCATGTCGGTGTCGTCGATCCTCAACTCGCCACGCGCGACCGCCTCGGCCATGTACTCCTTGAGCTTGCGTTTGCCCATGTCGGGACCGTTGGCGTAGTAAGCCTTGCCGAGTTCGGGAAAGCGGTCGCGTTCGGCCACGCAGATGCGGAAGCACTGTTGCGCGAAGTCCGACAGCAGGAACGGCACGATCTGCTGCGCCGCGATGGTTAAAACGTCACGCGGCGGCGCGGTCGGGTCGATCAGTTCCAGCGCACGGTCGGCCATGCGGCTGCACTCGGTCGTGGCAACCTCGACGAAAAGCAGCCGCTTGTCGGGGAAGTAGGTATAGAGCGTCGCCTTGGAGACCCCGGCCGCGCGAGCGATGTCGTCGACATTCGCCGCCGAGAAGCCATCGGCCATGAACACCTTGCGCGCGCCTTCCAGTACCTGGTCGAACTTGCGCCCTGTGCGCAGGATGGCGTCGCTGGCGGTCATGCGGTCTCCGTTCCCTTCGATCAGGATATAAACCGCCCGGTTCAGTTTCAACAACACGCTCGGTTGCCAATCGCGTGATGGCGTGGCATTTATTAGAATAATTCTAATTTGGTGGTCAAATGCGATTCCAGAGTTACCGCAAGCGGTTCGATGACCTGAGCGAGCAGGAGATCCTCGCCCTGGCGATTTCCTCGGAAGAGGACGACGGGCGGATCTACCGGGGTTACGCCGAGCGGCTGCGGGCGGAATATCCGGCCAGCGCGGCGATGTTCGACGGCATGGCGTCGGAGGAGGATCAGCACCGCCAGCGCCTGATAGCGCTGCACGAGGCGCGGTTCGGATCGGTCATCCCGTTGATCCGGCGCGAACATGTGGCGGGGTATTACAATCGCCGACCCGTCTGGCTGGTGCGGAACCTCGGACTGGAGCGCATTCGCGAGGAAGCTTCGGCGATGGAGCAGCAGGCGGAGCGGTTTTATGCCGCCGCCGCCGCGCGAACGACGGACGCGGCGACCCGTCGGCTGCTTGGCGACCTGGCGGCGGCGGAAGCAGGGCATCGGGCGCGGGCGGGCGAGCTGGAAACGCGGCACCTGGACGTCGATGCGCGGGAGGCCGAGGACAAGGCCGCGCACCGGCAGTTCGTGCTGACCTGGGTGCAGCCGGGGCTGGCGGGGCTGATGGACGGTTCGGTCTCGACCCTGGCGCCGATCTTCGCGACGGCCTTTGCCACGCAGGACAGCTGGACGACCTTCCTGGTGGGCGTCGCGGCATCGGTCGGCGCGGGCATCTCGATGGGGTTCACCGAGGCGGTGTCGGACGACGGGGCGCTGTCGGGTCGCGGGTCGCCTCTCAAGCGTGGCATCGCGTCCGGCGTCATGACGGCGGTGGGCGGGCTCGGCCATGCGATGCCCTACCTGATCGGGCATTTCTGGACGGCGACGGGGATTGCCTTCGCCATCGTCTTTGTCGAGCTCTGGGCAATTGCCTGGATCCAGAACCGATACATGGAAACACCGTTCCTGCGGGCGGCCTTGCAGGTGGTGCTGGGCGGCGCGCTGGTGCTGGCGGCGGGGATTCTGATCGGCAGCGGGTGAGCGCGGCGCGGGGTTGCGCGTCGCGCCTGGCGCGAAGCCGATGGCGGGAAACCTGTACGAAAGGGAAGGAGCGGGCGCGGGTTCCCGTGGCCCGGCCCGGTCCGCGGGGGTCAGTTCCCCTCGCTCATCTTCTTGATGTATTGCACGCCGCTTACCCCGAGAGGGACGGTGGCAAAGGGGCCGCCGTGGCACATCTGGGCCTTGTCGAGCGGGTCGGCCTTGGGCGTCTTCGCCAGGATCGCGGCGGCGAAGTCCTCGGCGTTGTCCTTCGGGCGGAAGCCAAGGAAGGCGGCGGACAAATTGTCGATGGGTGAGCGGTCGTTGTTGGAGACGCCGTAGATCACGGTGAAGCCGACCACCGGCGTGTCGACGGAACGCTGCACCAGCTGCACGCAGTCGTCGTAGGAGAGGTAGGAGCCGAGCGCGCGGGCGTTGGCGACGGCGCCGGGGGCGGAGTAGATACGCAGGCAGACGGCCTCGATCCCGTATTTGTCCCAGTACATGCGGCCCATGTCCTCGGCGAAGCATTTCGACAGGCCATAGAACGAATCGGGCCGGTGCGGCATGTCGGTCGTGATCCGGGTGGTCTTGGGATACATGCCCATCGCGTGGATCGAGGAGGCGTAGACGATCCGGCGGACGCCGTGCTTGTGTGCGGCGTTCCAGACGTTGTAGGCGCCCATGAAGTTCGAGTGCATGATCTGCTCGAACGGGGCCTCGTCGGCGATGGCGCCGAAGTGGACGACCATCTCGGCCCCTTCGATCAGCGCCATCATCTCGTCGGCGTTGCCGACGTCGGCCTTCACGTAGGTTTCATTGTCGGCGACGCCGTCCAGCGCCTCGGCCAGGTCGGTGGAGACCAGTTCCCTGCACATGGCGGCCAGCGGGGCGCGCAGGCGCGAGCCGAGGGCGCCGGCGGCGCCGGTCAGAACGATCTTGGTCAGCATGGTCTCTCTCCGTTTGTCCGTCAGATGATGGCTTTTTCCAGCAAGGGGCGGCCCTGTGCAATGCGCTCGAAGGTAAAGGGCGTCAGATCCAGCGTGCGGTATGCGCCGTGGACCAGCATTTCGGCCATGCCGCGCCCGATGGCGGGAGATTGCTGGAGGCCGTGGCCCGAGAAGCCGTTGACGAAGTGGAAGTTCGTCACGGTGGGGTGCGGGCCGACGATCGCGTTCTGGTCGAGCGTGTTGTAGGCGTAGTGGCCAACCCAGGAGTTGATGACCTTGATCGCCTCGAACTGGGGGACGCGGGTGGCGACGGCGGGCCAGATCTTGTCCTCCCACACGGCGTGGTCCATCGCGAAGTCGGCGTAGTCGACGGGACCGTCGTCGTCGGGCGGGCAGCCGCACATGTAGTAGCGTCCGTCGCTGCGCATGTGGACGCCCGACGGGTCGATGGTCAGGGGCAGGGGGCGGTCGAGCGGTTTCTCGGCGTCGAAGATGAAGGTGAATCGCTTGCGCGGCTCGACGGGGATGTCGATGCCGGCCATGCGGGCGGTGAGCAGGGCGCGGGGGCCCGAGGCGTTGACGACCTGGCCGCAGGCGACGGTCTCGCCGGATTGCAGGGTGACGGCGTCGACGCGGGTGCCGGCCCCGTTCAGGGTCATCGCGACGGCTTCGTTGGCGATGTATTCCACGCCGCGTTCACGGCCCATGCGCTTGAACCAGTCGAAGATGGTGGCGCCGTCGAAATAGCCCTCGTTCACCGTGTTGTGGTTGCCGCCGAGGATGCCATCGAGGTTGTAGAACGGATAGGCCGCAGCGATTTCCTCGGTGCTCCAGAACCGCGTGGCTGCGCCGCAGGCGGCCTGGACCTGTTGCGCGGCTTGCAGGGCGGCGGCGGAGGCGGGGGTGTCGGCGAGGTAGAGATAGCCGAAGCTTTGCAGGACGATCGGCGGCACGCGATCGTCGCCGCCCATGAACTGCTTGAAGTTGTGGATGAATTCCGCGCCGAACTGGCTGATCTGCACGTTGATCGCCTGGCTGTATTGCTGGCGGATGCTGGAGTTGGTGTGCGAAGTCGAAGCGAAGTTGTAGCCCGGGTCGCGTTCGATGACGAGGATACGGCCCTGGAAATCGGGCATGGTGGTCAGCCACCACGAGACCGAGGCGCCATACATGGCGCCCCCGACGATCACCACGTCATAGGCCGCATGTTTCGGCGTCGCGGCCCAGCCCTTTGCGTTCAAATCGTCTCTCCCCTGGCGGTTGCGGCGAGTACCGCGTCGATGTCGTTCTGGCTGAGGCCGTAGGTGTCGCGCGCGGCCTGTTCGGAAATGTAGCCCCGGGCGAGGTCGCGTTTGACGGCCTGTGGCGAGCGGTCGCTGGCGGCACCGTAGCCAGCGCCGCCGGGGAAGGCGAGCATCACCCGCGCGCCGGGGGGCACGAATTGCTTGCCCTTGCCTTTCATCGCGGCACCGTCGCTGCGACCGATGGTGGTGGGCGCGCCGTTGCCGCCGCCGGCGCGGCCGCGGGCGGGGTGGTTGACCCGGTCGAACATGGCCTGGAAGTCGAATTCGTAGCCCTCGGTTGCGCCGACCTCCATGTATTGGCCGAGGCCGCCGCGATGGGCGCCTGCGCCGCCGGAATCGGGGCGCAGTTCCTTGCGCCAGATCAGGATCGGGCCGGTCTGCTCGGTCGCCTCGACCGGCATGGTCATGACGCCCGAGGGGAAGGCGGTGGCGCTCATCCCGTCGAGGGCAGGACGGGCGCCGGAGCCGCCGGAGTTGAAGGTCAGCACCTCGGCGCGGGGGGCGCTGCGGGGCAGCGGGCCATCGGCGGCGGGGCGCAGCGAGACCTGGAAGTTGCAGAGGCAGCCGGCGCCTTCGGCCGGGACGGTGGCGGGCAACAGCTTGTCGAGCGCGTCGTAGACCGCATCGGGGATCATGTGGCCGATGATGTGGCGCAGGGCCACCGGGGCGGGATGGGGGGCGTTGACGATGGTGTGCTCGGGCGCGGTGATCTGAAACGGGGCGAGGGAGGCCGCGTTGTTCGGGATCTCGGGCGCGATGGCGCATTTGAGCGCATAGCAGGCGTAGGCGCGGGTATAGACCATCGGCACGTTGATGCCCTTGGCGTCGACGCCCGAGGTTCCGGCGAAGTCACAGGTCACGCGGTCCTGTTCGATGGCAAGCTGGACCTTCAGCACGATCTCGCGGTCGTAACCGTCGATGGCCATTTCGCCGGTGGCCTGTGCGCGGGGCAGGGCGTTGATCCGCTCCAGCGTGGCCCGCAGCGAGTTGTCGAGGATGAAGGCGGCGATGTCCTCGAGGTCGGCGAGGCGGAATTCGCGCATCATGTCGACCAGGCGACGGTGGCCGGTCTCGTTGCAGGCGGCCAGCGCATAGATGTCGCCGATCAGCTGGTCGGGCTGGCGGACATTGCCGCGGACGATCTGCACCAGCGTGCGGTCGACCTCGCCTCGTTCGGCGAACTTCATGATGGGGAGGTAGATGCCCTCCTCGTAGACCGAATGGGCGTCGGCGCCGAAGCCGCGCCCGCCGACGTCGACGACATGGGCGGTGCAGGCGAAGAAGCCGACCAGCTGGCCGTCGAGGAAGGAGGGCGTGACGACGGTGATGTCGTGCAGGTGGCCGGTGCCCTCCCAGGGGTCGTTCGTGAGATACACGTCGCCTTCGAACATGTTCTGCCGCCCGATACGGCGGATGAAGTGGCCGACGGCCTCGGCCATGGCGTTGACGTGGCCGGGGGTGCCGGTGACGGCCTGGGCGAGCATCCGGCCCTGGCGGTCATAGACGCCGGCCGACAGGTCGCCCGCCTCGCGCACGGAGGTGGAGAAAGCGGTGCGGACCAGCGCCTGGGCCTGTTCCTCGACGATCGAGATCAGCCGGTTCCACATCACCTGGTGCGAGACGGCCTTCTGGACGGAACTCATGGACGTTATCCCTTCACGGTCAGGTCGATGCAGCCGTCGGGCTGGCGGATGGCGCGGCGGCTGGCGGGGACGATGATTGTGGTCTCGTCCTCGGTGATGGCGGCGGGGCCGTTCACGGCGTCGCCGTCGGTCAGCTGCACGCGGGGGACGATGGCGGCGTCGGCGCGGTGGCCGAGGCCGGGGTCGAGAATGGCGCGGGTGGTGCTTGCGTCCACGGTGCGCCCGCGCGGCAGGTCGCCGACGGGGGCGGCGGTCTGTGGCGGGGTGGTGGCGTTGACGGACCAGACGGTGATCTCGATGTCCAGGCCCTCGACCGTGCGGCCGAAGAGGGTGGTGTACTCGGTCTCGAACAGCGACTGGAAGCGGGCCGGGTCAGGGTTCGCGGCGTCCTCGGGCGAGAGCGGCACAGGGATTTCCCAGCCCTGGCCGGTGTAGCGCATGTAGACCTTGTGGGCGCAGAGGATCGGCGCCGTGGCGTCGCAGGTGCGCACGAACTTGGTGGCTTCGGCCTCCAGGTCGCCCAGCAGGCCGCGGACCTTGGCGGGGTCGAAGTCGGAGAGGCGGGTGTAGACGCTGCGGTTGGCCTCGAAGCTGAAGGGCGCGCGCAGGAAGCCGATGGCCGATCCGACGCCCGCGCCCGGGGGCACGAGGCAACGGGCGACGCCCAGCTTCTCGCACAGACGCCCGGCGTGCAGGGGGGCGGCACCGCCGAAGGCGATCATGGTATAGGCGGAGAGATCCTCGCCATTTTCCACGGCATGGACGCGGGCGGCGTTGGCCATGTTCTCGTCCACCACCTCGGACAGGCCGAAGGCGGCGGCCTCGGCGTCCATGGCGAGCGTCGCGCCGATGGCGGTGTCGAGCGCCCGCGCCGAGCGGTCTGCGTGCAGCGGGATCGAGCCGCCTGCGAAGTTGCCGGGGTCGAGGCGGCCCAGGACGAGGTCGGCGTCGGTGACGGCGGGGCGGTCGCCGCCGCGCCCGTAGCAGGCGGGGCCGGGTTCGGAGCCGGCGGATTCGGGACCGACGCGGATCTGGCGCATCGCGTCCACATGGGCGAGCGAGCCGCCACCCGCGCCGATTTCCACCATGTCGATGACGGGGATCGAGATCGGCATCCCCGAGCCCTTCTTGAAGCGATAGGAGCGGGCGACCTCGAAGACGCGGGCGGTCTTGGGGGCGAGGTTGCGGATCAGGCAGATCTTGGCGGTGGTGCCGCCCATGTCGAAGGAGAGCACGCGGTCGAGGCCGTGGCGCGCGGCGATGTGGGCGGCGAAGACCGCGCCCCCGGCAGGGCCGGATTCGACGAGGCGGACGGGGAATTCCGCGGCGCTTTCGATCGAGATGATGCCGCCGCCGGAGTGCATGAGGAAGACGGGGCAGTCGAGGCCCTCGGCCTTCAGCCGCGCCTCGAGACGGCCCAGGTAGCTCTTCATCAGCGGCTTGATGTAGGCGTTGGCGATGGTGGTGTTGAAGCGCTCGTATTCGCGCATTTGCGGGCTGACCTCGCTCGACAGCGAGATCATCGCGCCGGGGAGGCGTTCGGCGAGTATGTCGCGCACCATCTTCTCGTGCGCGTCGTTCTGGTAGGAATGCAGCAGGCCGACGGCGATGGAAGTGAAACCGGCGGTCTTCAGGGTGTCGGCGAGGGCTTCGATCTCGGCGCGGTCGAGCGGGATCAGCACGTTGCCGCGGGCGTCCATGCGCTCGCGCAGGGTATAGCGGAACTGACGGGGCAGCAGGGGTTCGGGCAGGGTGAGGTTCAGGTCGTATTGCTCGAACCGGCTTTCGGTGCGCATCTCGATCACGTCGCGGAAGCCCTCGGTGGTGACGAGCGCGGTTTTCGCGCCGCGCCGTTCGATCAGGGCATTGGTGGCGAGCGTGGTGCCGTGGATGATCTGCTGGACGTCGCCGGGGTCGATGGCTGCGGCGGCGCAGACGCGGTGGATGCCTTCGACGATAGCGTCCTCGGGGGCGGCGTAGGTGGTCAGCACCTTCGTCGAGAAGGGCGCGCCGTCGATTTCGAGCACCACGTCGGTGAAGGTGCCGCCGATGTCGATTCCCATGCGGATGGAGTGTGCCATGTGGATTCCCTTGGGGTGTCGGGGCGCAGGGTATGGGGTTTGGAGCATCAGGGCAAATTGGTAGATTTGGTTGGGAGGATAAAGAAGATTTATTCTTTCCCGCCGTCCCCGCTCCACCTTCGCCCGGGAACAAGGCGCGCAGCGCCGCCCGGGCGAGCGCCCGACCGCCCCCAAGGGCGGGCGCTTTTGCGACGTAGCCGCGTGTAAAGAGGTCGGAATACTTGGCACCATAAAGTGCCATCTTAAGCCGTAGCAGCGCCCACCCGCGGTCGGGCGCTCGCCCTGTGGATCGCGTGATCCTGACAGGAGGTTAAGCGGTAGCTTTCCCAAATCGCCTTGTGTTGCGTCCGATTGGGGCGCGGCAAACTATGCGGTTAACTCTGCCGCGCCGATGGTCTACATGCGCGGGCGACCGCTGCTGCCTCGAGGACTTGCCATGACCGACCTGCACCCGATCCGCCGTGCCCTGCTTTCCGTTTCCGACAAGACCGGCCTCGCCGAACTGGGCCATGCGCTGGCCCGGCTGGGGGTCGAGCTGGTCAGCACCGGCGGCACGGCAAGCGCCTTGCGGGCGGCGGGACTGGCGGTGCGGGACGTTGCGGAACTGACGGGTTTCCCCGAGATGATGGACGGGCGGGTCAAGACGCTGCACCCGATGGTGCATGGCGGGCTGCTGGCCCTGCGCGACGACAAGACCCATGTCGCGGCGATGGAGCAGCACGGGATCGGGGCGATCGACCTCCTGGTGGTCAACCTCTACCCCTTCGAGGCGACGGTGGCGAAAGGCGCGGCCTACGACGACTGCATCGAGAATATCGATATCGGCGGGCCGGCGATGATCCGGGCGGCGGCGAAGAACCACGGGTTCGTCAGCGTGGTCGTCGATACCGAGGATTACGCGGCGCTGCTGGAGGAGCTGACGGCGCACGGGGGGGCGACGACGCGGCGGTTCCGGCAGCGGCTGGCGCTGACGGCCTATGCGCGCACGGCGGCCTATGACGCGGCGGTGTCGACCTGGCTGGCGGGGGCGATCAGCGAGGCGACTCCGCGCCGCCGGGCCTTTGCGGGGACGCTGGCGCAGGGGCTGCGCTATGGCGAGAACCCGCATCAGGCGGCGGCGTTCTATACCGATGGCTCGCACCGGCCCGGGGTCGCCACGGCGCGGCAGGTGCAGGGCAAGGAGCTGTCCTACAATAACATCAACGACACCGACGCGGCGTACGAGCTGGTGGCGGAATTCGCGCCCGGCGACAGCCCGGCCTGCGCGATCATCAAGCATGCCAACCCTTGCGGCGTGGCGGTGGGGGCGACGTTGCTGGAGGCCTACGGGCGGGCGTTCGATTGCGACCGGACCTCGGCATTCGGGGGCATTGTCGCGCTCAACCGGCCGCTTGACGGGGCGACGGCCGAGGCGATTGCGGGGATCTTTACCGAGGTGGTGATCGCGCCGGGCGCGGATGACGACGCGCTGGCGGTGTTCGCGGCGAAGAAGAACCTGCGGCTGATGCTGACCGAGGCGCTGCCCGATCCGGCGGAGCCGGGGCTCACATACCGGCAGGTGGCGGGCGGCATGCTGGTGCAGGATCGCGATGCGGGGCATGTTGCGCTGGGCGATCTCAAGGTGGTGACGCAACGCGCGCCGACCGGGGAGGAGATGGCCGATCTGCTGTTTGCCTGGAAGGTGGCCAAGCATGTCAAGTCGAACGCCATCGTCTACGCCAAGGGCGGCGCGACGGTGGGGGTCGGCGCGGGGCAGATGAGCCGGGTGGACAGTGCCGCCATTGCCGCGATCAAGGCGCAGCGCATGGCGGGGGTTCTGGGGCTGGCAGAGAGCCCGGCAAAGGGTGCGGTTGTCGCCTCGGACGCGTTCTTTCCCTTTGCAGACGGGCTGATGGAGGCGGCAGGCGCGGGGGCGACGGCTGTGATCCAGCCGGGCGGCTCGATGCGTGACGCCGAGGTGATCGCCGCCGCCGATGCGGCGGGGCTGGCGATGGTGTTCACCGGCATGCGTCACTTCCGGCACTGAGATGCGGGCGCTGACGCTGGCGGCGGTGGCCGCGCTGATCCTGGACCAGGCGACGAAATACGCCGTCGTCCATGCCATGCGACTGGCGACGCGGCACCAGATCGACGTGTTCCCGCCGCTGCTGTCCTTTCGGTATGGCGAGAACCGGGGCATCAACTTCGGCCTGTTCGAGGGCGAGACCGATACCATGCGCTGGGTGTTGATCGGGTTCTCGCTGGCGGTTGTCGCCGCCGTGCTGGTCTGGGTGCGACGCGCGCATCCGAACGACACACCGGTGCTGATCGGCGCGGGGCTGCTGATCGGGGGCGCGCTGGGCAATGTGGTGGACCGGCTGGCCTATGGTCATGTGCTGGACTTCCTGAACATGTCCTGCTGCGGCATCGCCAATCCGTTTGTCTTCAACGTGGCGGATATCTTCATCTTTCTTGGCGCGGCGGTGCTGATCCTGTTCGACAGCCGCGCGGGGAAACGGAAAAAGGGCGCGTGACCCGGGCCGGGAATTGGGTTAGACACACGTCATGTGGTAGGAGTGGACCGTTGCGGATCTATCTGGGCTTGATGGTTTTGGCGCTGGCGACCGGTGTGGCCGGTTGCACCCAGAAGGGCCTGCGCGACCTGCGGCCGCCAAGCAACGGGCCGGACGAGTTCCTGGTGCTGCCGTCGAAGCCCCTGACCATGCCGACCGAGCTGCGGGCGCTGCCCGCGCCGACGCCCGGCGGACGCAACATCACCGACGTGAACCCCAAGGGCGACGCCATCGCGGCGCTGGGCGGACGGCCCGAGATGCTGGACCAGACCGGGATTCCGGCGGCGGACGGGGCACTTGTCGCCAATGCCAGCCGCTATGGCGTGCCGTCGAACACGCGGGCCGAGCTGGCCGAGAGTGACGCCAAGTTCCGCAAGCGGGCGGCGCGCAGCGGGCGGATCCGCCTGTTCCCGGTGGACCGCTACGCGCAGGCCTACCGCAAGGATTCGATCAATCCCTTCGACGAGACGCAGCGCTGGCGCGCCTCGGGGCGCGAGACTCCGTCCTCACCGCCGTCGTCGCGGCGCTGATCAGCGCGCGCGTTCGGCCCGGCGGGCCAGCTTTTCGGCAAGGTTGATCCCGACTCCGGGCCGTGACCAGGGGCAGACGGCGATGCAGATGGCGCAGCCGTGGGTCTGGTTGAAGAACGGCAGGCAGCGGTCGAAATCCACGTACCATTTCGTCTCGCCCCGCACGGTCTGTTTCTCCGGGAACAGCGCGGCGGGCGGGCAGGCGTCCTCGCAGATTTGACAGCTGGCGCAGAAGTCGTCGACGTGGAAGGCGCGGGGCGGGGTCGTCGCGAAGGGTGCGTCGGTGAGGACGGCCGAGAGGCGGAAGGACGCGCCGAACTCGGGGTTGATCAGCGAGCCGTGCTTGCCAAGCTCGCCAAAGCCGCAGGCGATGGCGGGCGGAATCAGGGTGATGGCGCTGGTCATCGGGCCGGTGACGGGTTCGGCCTCCCACCCCTGTTCGCGCAGCCAGCCGGCGATCTTTTTCGCAGCCGCCGCAGCGCGGGTGTACTGGGTGACGACTTCGAGGCCCGCTTCGGGTTCGGGCGCGGTGGCAATTTGGTCGTAGTCGTGCTGCACCCCCAGCACGATGACGCGGGATTGCGGGACGGTGCGGTCGGCATAGGCCCATTCCGCGCGCATCGCGGCCACGCCGGTCCTGTCGCAATCGCCCGCCTCGACGAAGCGGGCGAGGTCGGCGGTCCAGTCTTCGGGCCTCGCGTCGCGCGGCGTGGCGGCGAGCGGCGGCATGGGGGCGTCGATCACCTCCTGGCGGGCGGCGCGCTTGTCGGCGAAACCGAGGACTTTCGCGGATTGCTGGTAGAAGTATCGCTGCATGTCGCCATGCGCGATGTCGTCGGCGTCGGGCGCCCAGTAGACCATGCGGGGGCGGCGGGGTTCGGCCTCCCCCAGCCCGTTGATCGCATTGCCGCTGACCGCCGGGGCCAGCGCCATCTGCGCTGGGTCGGGGCGGAAGGGGCGGTGGCGATTCGGGCGGGCCATGCCCCGAATCCTAGCACGGCTTCAGGCGAAATGGCGGATCACCAGCGCGGCCAGCGCGCCAAACGTGGCGGCAGCCAGTGCCGTCCAGACGAGGGCCGGGCGGCCATAGCGGCCGGGTGGCGGCGGCGGGTTGGCCTGGGCGATCAGGGCGTTCTGCACGAGGCCGGGCAGGCGCGGGCCGAAGCGGGCGAGCACCAGCGCGGTCTTCGCCAGGTCGCGCGCCACGGCGCGGGGGCCGATCGACTGCTTGATGTAATCCTCGACCACCGGCCGGGCGACCTCCCAGATGTTGAGGTTGGGCGAGAGCGAGCGGGCCACGCCTTCGACCACCACCATCGTGCGCTGGAGCAGGATCAGTTCGGTCCGCGTTTCCATCCCGAAACGCTCTGTCACTTCGAAGAGGTAGGTCAGCAGGCGGCCCATCGAGATATGCGAGGCGTCCATGCCGAAGATCGGCTCG
>JAGRMS010000055.1:0-1353 GCA_020441135.1 Pseudooceanicola sp. | reverse complement strand
TCGAAATGCACCTCGGCCACGCGCTTGTAGTCGCGGCGGATGAAGCCGAAGAGGATCTCGGCATAGACGCGGCGGGTGTATTCGTCGATGTGGCCCATGATGCCGAAGTCATAGGCGATGATGTCGCCGTTGGCGGCGACCTTGAGGTTGCCCTGGTGCATGTCCGAGTGGAAGTAGCCGTCGCGCAGGGCATGCAGCAGGAAGAGGCGCAGGACGCGTTCGCCCAGCGCGCGGCGGTCGTGTCCCGCGGCGTCCAGCGCGGCGTTGTCGCCAAGGGGCGTGCCGTCGGCCCAGCCGAGAGTCATCACGCGGCGGCCGGAATGGTTCCACTTGATCGGCGGCAGGCGGAAACCGGCGTCGTCCCTGGTGTTGGCGGCAAATTCGCTGGCGGCGGCGCTTTCGAGGCGAAGGTCGAGTTCGCCTTTCACGACGCCGTCGAAGTGGTGGATGACGTCCATCGGGCGCAGGCGGCGGGCGCCGGGGGCGAAAAGCTCGATCATGCGGGCGGCAAAGTAGAAGGCGTCGATGTCCTTGCGGAAGGCGCGTTCGATGCCGGGGCGGAGCACCTTGACGGCGACCTCCTCGCCGGTTTCAGCCAGCCGTGCATGGTGGACCTGGGCGATGGAGGCGGCGGCGATGGGGGCGCTGAATTCGGAGAAGATCGAGTCGACCGGCTGGCCCAGATCGCGCTCCACCTCGGCCCGGGCGAGGCTCGTGTCGAAGGGGGGCAGCTTGTCCTGGAGCACGCGGAGCTGCACGGCGAGGTCGTCGCCGACGAGATCGGGCCGGGTGGAGAGCACCTGGCCGAACTTGATGTAGGCGGGGCCGAGGGCGGTCAGGGCGCGGGTGGCGGGCGGCATCGCCGGATCGCCGCGATAGCCGAGCCACATGAAGGGCTTGCCGAGCAGCCGCGCGACGAGGCGCAACATCGGCGGGGCGTCGTAGGCGTCGAGGATCACGCCCATGGCGCCGGTGCGCTCGAAGGTGGCGCCGGTGCGGATCAGACGGATGATGTTGTGCGGGCCGCGCATTCAGTGACCCTGGGCTGCACGCCGGGCGGGCGGACACGGAACGCGCGCCGGGGTCACAGGCGGCTCCCCTCCCCCTTGTGGGGAGGGGATGGGGGTGGGGGGCCTTTGGCGATGGGCTGGCCCCCCCACCCCATCCCTCCCCCCCGAGGGGGGAGGGAGGCACCCGGCCCGAACCGGAGTGCTGCCGGACGAGGGATTCACAGCTTCCACCCCGAGTGCAGCGCCGCTATCCCCATACTGAGATTGCGGTATTTCGCCTGCTCGAAGCCGGCGGCGCGGACCATGCCCAGAAAGGTTTCCTGATCCGGGAAGTTGCGGATCG
>JAGRMS010000433.1:5541-6026 GCA_020441135.1 Pseudooceanicola sp. | reverse complement strand
GTTCAGCGTGCCCTGGATCTGGCGGACGCCCGCATCCACCGCCGCCAGCGACCCGGCCACGGCGTTCTCGGTGTCGTTGTGGGTGTGGATGCCGAGATGGTCACCCGGTATCCCAGCCGCGATCACCTCGCGCACGATCCGCGCGATCTCGTCCGGCAGGGTGCCGCCGTTGGTATCGCAAAGCACCACCCAGCGCGCCCCCGCCTCATGCGCGGCGCGGATCGCCTCCAGCGCATAGGCGGGATCGGCCTTGTAGCCGTCAAAGAAATGCTCGGCATCGAACAGCGCCTCGCGCCCCTGCGCGACGATATGGGCGATCGAGGCGCGGATGTTTTCCGTGTTCTCTTCGCGCGTGATGCCGAGCGCGGTCTCGACGTGATAGACATGGCTCTTGCCGACCAGACAGACGGTCTGCGTCCCGGCATTCATCACCGCCGCCAGCACGTCGTCATTCTCCGCCGACCGCCCGGCGCGCTTGGTCATGC
>JAGRMS010000433.1:3591-5474 GCA_020441135.1 Pseudooceanicola sp. | reverse complement strand
GCCAGCCGCCCTCGATATAGTCGATGCCCAGCGCGTCGAGCGCCCTTGCGATGCGCTGCTTGTCCTGGGTCGAGAACTGCACGCCTTGGGTCTGCTGCCCGTCCCGAAGCGTGGTGTCGTAGAGGTAGAGGCGTTCCCGGGTCATGGCCGACACCACTTTTCATAAGGTCCGCAGGCGATGGCAGCGCCCGGCCGCAGGCGGGTGTTTTTCTGACACGTCACAGAAGACCCTCCAGCTTGGCTGGATCGAAATCAGCCGACACGTCCCATGTGCTCCCTTGCGCCGAGTCCATCACGATGACCCCCGCTGCCGCGATCCCGTCGCGCAGCGCATCTGCGCGGGCAAAGTCCTTCGTTTTCCGCGCCGTCGCGCGCGCTTCGAGCAGTCTTTCGATCAACGCGCCCACGCCAGCATCCACGGGCGACTCCGCCGCCCAGGCCGGAGCCTCCTCGCCGAGAAGCCCCAGAAACCGCAGGCTTGCCGCCAGCGTCGCCGTATCGCCCTGCGACGACAGCTCGTGCAGGGCCGCAATCGCCTCGTGCGTGTTCAGATCGTTCGCCAGTGCCTTGATGATCGCCGGATCGACCTCGCCGTCGTCATCCGCCGCCTGTTCGTACCACTTCCGCAGCGTCCGCCTTGCGCCCGCCGCCTTTGCCTCGGTCCAGTCCATCGGCTTGCGATAATGCGTCGAGAGAAACACGAAGCGGATCACCTCCCCCGGCACGCCTTGATTCAGCAAATCCCGCACCGTGAAGAAATTGCCGAGCGACTTCGACATCTTCTTGCCCTCAACCTGCAACATCTCGTTGTGCAGCCAATAGCGCGCGAATTGCCCCTCGGGGTGGGCGCAGCAGCTTTGCGCGATCTCNNCGTGGTGGGGGAATTGCAGGTCGATCCCGCCGCCGTGGATGTCGAAGCTTTCGCCCAGCAGCGCCAGCGCCATGGCCGAGCATTCGATGTGCCAGCCCGGACGCCCCCGGCCCCAGGGCGACTCCCATCCCGGCTGGTCGTCAGACGACGGCTTCCACAGCACGAAGTCCATCGGATCTTCCTTGTAGGGCGCCACCTCGACCCGCGCCCCGGCGATCATGTCGTCGACCGAGCGCCCCGACAGGTGGCCGTAATCGGCGTAGGAGCGCACCCGGAACAGCACATGCCCCTCCGCCGCATAGGCGTGACCCCGCGCGATCAGCCCCTCGATCATCGCGACCATCCCGCCGATATGCTCCGTCGCCTTCGGCTCGCGGAACCCCGCATCGTCGGCGTAATCGACGCCCAGCGCCGCCATGTCCTGATGGAACCACTCCGTCGTCGTCCGCGTCAGCTCGTCGATCTCGATCCCCCGCTCGCGCGCGCGGTCGATGATCTTGTCCTCGACGTCGGTGATGTTGCGCACATAGGTCACGTGCCCTGCGCCATACACATGCTTCAAGAGCCGGTAGAGCACGTCGAACACCACCACGGGCCGCGCATTCCCCAGGTGCGCCCGGTCATAGACCGTCGGCCNNGGCCCGCAGACATACATCCGCACGTTGTCGGCATCGAGAGGCACGAAGTCCTCCTTCTTCCGGGTCTTGGTATTGTGCAGTCGGATCGTCGTCATGGTTCGGTCCTCGGCGCGGGCGCGGACCTGGCGACTTGTTTCGGAAGAACGAAAGAAACCGGCCCGCTGGAGATCAGCAGGGAATAATGCAGCAGATGATGATGCACGTCAGGTTCATGCCGCCTCCTTACGCCGCCTTGCGCGACCGATCAAGCGTCTTGCGCGCAGGGCCCCGCAATGCCAGCCTGCACCCCATGAGCCGCGAAACAGTCAATGCCATCTGTTCCACCTTCCCCGGCGCCGAGGTCTCGGACCCCTGGGGCGGCGGCCATGACGCCT
>JAGRMS010000433.1:0-3583 GCA_020441135.1 Pseudooceanicola sp. | reverse complement strand
TCGCCTGCATCGGCGCGGTGATGCCTGGCGTTTCGGTCAAGACGCCCGACGTGGAAACCGCCCAGATGCTGATCGACACCGGCGTGGGCGTGAAGGCCCCCTACTTTCACCGCAGCTGGGTCAACCTGCCCTGGGGCACGGCGGAGGACGAGCTGCGCCACCGCCTGACCGTCGCCTACGACACTATCCGCGCCAGCCTGACGAAAAAGGCGCAGGCCGCGCTGCCGCCGCTCGGTTGACATTCGCCCGCCGCTCTGACGGATTGCCCGCGCAATCCCCGGAGGTGTCGCGATGCAGCTTTCCCCCCGTCTCACCAACCTGAACGGCGGCGGTTCCGACGGGTGGGAGGTGTTCAACCTCGCCCGCCAGAGGATCGCGGCGGGCGAGACGATCACCGAACTGACCATCGGCGAACATGACATCCGCACCGATCCCTCGATCCTCGCCGCGATGGGTGCCTCGGCGCGGGGCGGCCATACCGGCTATGCCTCGGTCCCCGGCATCCCTGCCCTGCGCGATGCCGTCGCGGCGCGGATCAGCCAGCAAAGCGGCGTGCCAACCACCCGCGACAACGTGCTGATCACGCCAGGAGGGCAGGCCGGACTGTTCATGGCCCATCACGCCGCCTGCACCGAGGGCGCGCGGGCGCTGTTCATCGACCCCTATTACGCCACCTACCCCGGCACCATCCGCGGCGTCGGCGCGGTGCCCGTCCCGGTCAAGGCCCGCCCCGAGGACGGCTTCCAGCCCCGCGCCGAGGCCATCGACGCCCTGGCCGAAGGTGCCGCCTCGCTGCTGATCAACTCGCCCAACAACCCGACCGGCGCCGTCTACGACCGGGCGACGCTCGAAGGCATCGCCGAGGTCTGCCGCAAACACGACCTCTGGCTGATCTCGGACGAGGTCTACGACACGCAGGTCTGGGACGGCGCGCATCTGTCCCCCCGCGCCCTGCCCGGCATGGCCGAGCGCACACTGGTCGTCGGCTCCATGTCCAAGTCGCACGCCATGACCGGCTCGCGCTGCGGCTGGATCGTCGGCCCGGCCGAGGCCATCGCCCACCTGATCGCGCTCGCCACCGTCACCACCTACGGTGTCCCGGGCTTCGTACAGGACGCCGCCCTCTTCGCCCTTGGCGCGGGGCTGGAAGAGCAGATCGCCGCCCCCTTCCGCCGCCGCCGCGCGCTGGCGCGGGACATCCTCGCCCGGCAGAACACCGTCGGGCTGATCCCCTCGGGCGGGGCGATGTATCTGATGCTCGACATCCGCGCGACCGGCCTGGACGGCCGCGCCTTCGCCTATGCCTTGCTGGAGCACGAGAAGATCGCCGTCATGCCGGGCGAAAGCTTTGGTCAGGCGGCCTCGGGCCACATCCGCGTCGCCATGACCGTGGCCGACGACGCCTTCGCCGCCGCGCTGGAACGGCTCTGCGCCTTCGCCGCCACCCGCGCCGCCGCCTGAATTCCTTTGCCAAAGCGCCGCGCCAGGCCCATCATGGCGCGAAGGGGCACGCATTCCGCCCCGCACCCGCATTCTTGACGAGGAATTCCCAATGCTCTCCCTGCTGCGCCTCGCCGCGCTTGCCCTGCTGTTCGCCGGTCCGGCCACGGCCCAGACCTTCCCCGCCTACAAGGATATCTTCGTCAACGACGAGGCCGGAATCCTCTCGGACGCCGCCGAGGCCGACCTGCGCAGCGACCTCGAAGACCTGCGCAGCCGCACCGGGATCGAGATGACGGTGCTGACGCTGAAATCCCAGCGGAACTATGCCCCCACCCTGACGATGGAGAACTTCGCGACCCAGTTGTTCAACACCTGGGGCGTCGGCGCGGTCAATCGCAACGACGGCATCCTGGTGCTGGTCCTGCGGCAGGACCGCGCCATGCGGATCGAGCTCGGCAAGGGCTACGCCCGCGACTGGCAGAAGCAGGCCGAGGCGGTGATCGACCGCAGCTTCCTGCCCGCCTTCAAGACCTACGATTACGAAGGCGGCATCAAAACCGGCGTCACCGACGCCATCCACACCATCGCCCTGCCCTTCCACGAGGGCAAACCCGCGCCGGCCAGCGGCGGCGACGCCTCGGGCCTCTGGATCGCGGGGGCGGTCTTCGGCGGCATCGCGGCCTTGATCGGTTCTGTCTTCCTGAGCGGCCCGATCCTCGCCCGTTTCCGCAAGTGCGAGGCCTGCGGCAAGGCGGGCGTGACCGCATCCCGCGAGGTGCTGCGAAGCGCGACCACCTACAGCGAAGGCGAAGGCCGCCGCACCCTGTCCTGCCCCCATTGCGGCCACGTCGTCAGCTCGCTCTACACGATTTCGATGATCTCCGAGACCAACGACTCCTCCTCCGGCAGCAGTGGCTCCGACAGCAGCTTTGGCGGCGGCAGTTCCGACGGCGGCGGCGCGTCGGGGCGCTGGTAGCCGGTTCAAAACCGACACTAGGGCGCAAACAGGACAGACGCGACCCGTGCGGAAAGGCACCCTGCCGCCACCGTCCGGAGGCAAGAATGCAGGGACAGTGGAGCAAGATCAGCCTTGTCGTGCGCACCATCGGGGCGCAGCGGGGCCGTGCTGCCCGGGGCGCGCCGCGTCTCAACTGACCGCGTCGCCCATCAAACCCTTCTCACTCCGGACCGATCATGAACGAACAGCTTAAGACTCCTGCCCGCAGCGGCGGGCGTGCCGCCCGTCGCGCCGCCCGCGCCGCCCCGCTGGCCGACCACCTGCGCCCGGTGCGCGCGGGGCTTCAGGGCGGCACCTACAACCCCCTGACCGAACCGCAGATGCACCGCATCCACCAGGCGGCGCTCGACGTGCTGGAACAGATCGGGCTGGCCGACGCCCCCGAAAGCGGTATCCGCCACCTGACCGGGGCCGGGGCGGTCCTGGGCGAGGACCGCCGCATCCGCTTCCCGCGCGCGCTGGTCGAGGACACGCTGGCGAAGGCCAACCGCCAGATCACCCTCTTCGGCCGCGACCCTGCGCATGACATGGAACTTTCGGGCACCCGCGTCCACTATGGCACCGCCGGGGCTGCGGTCCACATGGTCGACGTCGCCGGCCGCCGCTACCGCGAATGCACCGTGCAGGATCTGCACGATGCCGCGCGCATCTGCGATGTGCTCGACAACATCCACTTCGTCCAGCGTCCGATGGTCTGCCGCGACATCCCCGACAACCGCGAGATGGACCTGAACACCATCTACGCCTGCGCCTCGGGCACCACCAAGCACATCGGCGTCTCGTTCACCGAACCGGCCTTCGTGGACGACGGGCTGAAGATGCTCCACCTGATCGCCGGGGGCGAGGACAAGTGGCGCGAGCGCCCCTTCGTCAGCAACTCCAACTGCTTCGTCGTGCCGNNGCCGCCGATGAAATTCGCCACCGAAGCCTGCATCGTGATGGAAAAGCTGATCGAGGGCGGGATGCCGATCCTCCTGCTCTCTGCCGGGCAGGCCGGGGCCACCGCCCCCGCCCCCATCGCCGGGGCCATCGTGCAGGCGGTCGCCGAATGCCTCGCCGGCCTGGTCTACGTCAACGCGGTGATGCCCGGCCATCCCGCGATCTTCGGCACCTGGCCCTTCG
>JAGRMS010000432.1 GCA_020441135.1 Pseudooceanicola sp. | reverse complement strand
CCAGGCCGGGCAATCGAACCTGCGCCAGCGCCTGACCGAGGCGGGGATCGAGGTGCCCAAGGGCGACCGGCGGCTGGGGCGTATCCTCGAGCGGGTGAAGGAGCGCGAGGACGAGGGCTATGCCTATGACAGCGCCCAGGCGAGCTTCGAGCTGCTGGCGCGGGCCGAGCTGGGGCAGCTGCCCGAGTTCTTCGAGGTAGAACGCTATCGCGTGATCTCGGAACGGCGGCGCAATGCCAAGGGGCAGGTGGTTGTCGAATCCGAGGCGGTGGTGACGGTGCAGCTGAACGACGGCTCCAAGCGCACCGGTTATTTCAAGAACGAACACCCGCAGGACATGCATGACGACGGGCCGGTCAATGCGCTGTGGCAGGCGCTGAAGACGGACCTCGGGCCCTACCAGGACCGCATCGCCGACATTCGCCTGACCGACTTCAAGGTGCGGATCACCAATGGCGGCACCGAGGCGGTGACGCGGGTGATCATCGACTTTCAGGACGATCACGCGCGGCGCTGGTCGACGGTCGGTGTCTCGCCCAACATCGTGGACGCGAGTTTCGAGGCGCTGTCGGACGCGATTCGGTGGAAACTGCTGCGGGACGAGGCGTGATCCGGCTGCTTGGGGTCATTGCAGGGGCCGCGGCCGGGACGGCCGCCGTGGCCTTGGGGCTGGTGTTCTCGCAGTCGCCGGATGTATCTCCGGGGGCCGGGCTGGATTTCTCGGCGGCCTCGGCGGGCGAGATGCCCGCGCCGGTTGCTGTGCCAATGCGGGACGGGTTTCCCTTGCAGGTGCGGCGGTATCCGAGGGCGGAGGGGCCGCTGGTGGTGCTGGTGCATGGCTCCGGCTGGCACGGCTTGCAGTTCTGGCGGCTTGCGCCCCTGCTGGCGGAACGGGCGGAGGTACTGGTGCCCGACCTGCGCGGGCACGGGGGCCAGCCGGGGCGGCGGGGGGATGTCGACTACATCGGGCAGCTGGAAGAGGATCTGGCCGACCTGATCGCGGCCTATGGCGAGGGGCGCAAGGTGGTGCTTGCCGGTCATTCCTCGGGCGGGGGGCTGGTGGTGCGCTTTGCCGGGGGGGCCAATGGGGCGCTGGCGGATCGCGCGGTGCTGATGGCGCCGTTTCTGAACCACGCGGCGCCCACGACGCGGCCCAACTCGGGCGGCTGGGCGCGGCCCCTGGTGCGGCGCATCATCGGGCTGACGATGCTGAATGCTGTCGGCGTGCGGGCGCTGAACCATCTGCCGGTGATTACCTTCGCCTTTCCGGCGCGCGTGCTGGAGGGGCCGCTCGGGGACACGGCGACGCGAAGCTACTCCTATCGGCTGAACACCTCCTACGCCCCCCGGTCCGATTACAAACGCGACATCGCGGCGCTTCCGCCGTTCCTGCTGATGGCGGGGGCGGAGGACGAGGCATTTGTGGCGGAGGGCTACGAGGCGTTGATGTCGCCGCTGAACGCCAAGGGCACGTATCGCGTGGTGCCGGGTGTCGGGCACCTCGGAATCGTGGATGCGCCCGAGACTGCGGCGGCGATGCGGGAGCTTCTGCGTGGCCTTTGACGCCGACCTGACCGCCTGCGCGGCGCTGGTCCAGCGGGCGGATCCGGAGCGGTTTCGGGCAACGATGGCCGCCCCGGTGGCGGCACGGCGGGTGCTGTTCCCGCTTTACGCGATGAACGTCGAGGTGGCGCGCGCGCCCTGGGTCACGGCAGAGCCGCTGATCGCCCAGATGCGGCTGCAATGGTGGCGCGACGCGCTGGGCGAGATCGCCTCGGGCGGTCGCGTTCGGCGGCATGAGGTGGTGACGCCGCTGGCGGCGGTTCTGTCCGCGGATCAAGCTCATGTGTTGGATGAACTTGTTTCAGCAAGAGCATGGGATATATATAATGAATGCTTTTCCGGTGAAGCGGCCTTGCTGGCGCATATTGGCAAGGTCTCGGGAGTTCTGATGCAGGTCGCGGCTTCGGCTCTGGGTCCGGCTGATGACGGGGTGACGCATGCCGTCGGCATGGCGGCGGGCATCGCGGGCTGGCTGCGGGCGGTAGCCGATCTGGTGGCGTATGGGCGGCAGCCCTTGCCTGATACCAGCGAAGAGGCCATCCGCGCGCTGGCGCGGCGGGGGCTGGGGTATCTGCATTACGCCCGATCGCGGCGGGACAGAGTGTCGCCCCAAGCCGGGCCTGCCTTGCTGAGTGGATGGCGCGCCGGGGCGGTGCTGGCGCGGGCCGAGGCGGAGCCATGGCGGGTTCTGGCAGGGCGGTTGGCGCGGCCGGATGGGGGCGGGCTGGCGCTGGCGCTGCGGGCCGCGACCGGGCGCTGGTAGCAGTCTGCGCCCTTCCTGCCACTCGGGACATTATGACCGCAGACAAGCGGTTCATCTGGCCTTCATTCCGGTCCATTATTGCCTGATTGACCCATAGACTCCGTGCGATGCCCTATTCCTCCCTTCCGCCCCATGCCTTCTGGAAGCTCTGCCGCGAGGCCGGGGATTTCCGCATCGGCGAGATCTACGCACCGAAGATCCGCATCGCCGAGGGCGAGGTGATCGCAACGGCCGGCAGCTGCTTTGCCCAGAACATCTCGCGTTACCTGGGCCGGTCGAACCTGACCCTCGGGCAGGAGGAACCCGCACCCAAGGGGATGAGCGAGACGGTGGCCCGGCGGTACGGATACGGCCTCTATTCCGCGCGCTACGGCAACGTCTACACCGCGCGGCAGCTGCGGCAGTTGCTGGAGGATGCGGGCGAGGGGCGCCAGCACGAGGGCGCGGTCTGGGAACGCGAGGGGCGCTACTTCGACGCCCTTCGGCCGGGTGTTGAACCGGACGGGCTGGCGAGCGCGGACGAGGTGATCGCCCACCGGGCAGAGCATCTGGCAGCGGTCGAGCGGCTGGTGGCGCGGATGGACGTGCTGGTGTTCACGCTCGGCCTGACCGAGACTTGGGAGGATGTGCAGACCGGGCTGGTCTTCCCGACCGCGCCGGGCGTGATCGCCGGGACGTTCGATCCGGCAAGGCATCGCTTCCTGAACCAGACCCACGCGGAGGTGATGGCCGACATGGAGGCCGCGCTGGCGCTGCTCAGGACGCGGCGGCCGGGGTTGCGGGTGATCCTGACGGTTTCGCCCGTGCCGCTGACGGCGACGGCGAGCGGGAGCCATGTGCTGGCGGCGACGACGCTGTCGAAGTCCATCCTGCGCGGCGTGGCGGGAGAGATGGCGCAGCGGTACGACTGGGTGGATTACTTCCCCTCTTACGAGATGATCGCGGGCCTGCCGTTCGGGGCGGCGCAATATGAGGACAACCTGCGTTCGGTCAGCGAACAGGCGGTGGACGGGGTGATGCAGGTGTTCTTCGCGGCGCAGGGGGCGCGGCTGGATGTGGCCCCGGTGGCCGCGCCGCAGGCGACCAAGGTGCCAAGGCGGGTCCGACGGCGGCAGGCCGAGGTTTGCGAAGAGGCGCTGCTGGAGGCCTTCGCGCGCAAATGAGGCTCTGCTTTATCGGAAATTCGCATACCGGGATGCTGGTGCAGGCCTTGCGGGAGAGCGCTCCGCAAGGCGTCGAGGCGACCTTCTTCGCGCATCCGGGTCGGGGGCCCGAGGGCGTGCGATTGCGGAACGGCCAGCTGCGGGCGACAACGCGCGAGATGAAGCGGTCGCTGGCGCGGCTGGGGATGCCGGATGTGGTCGATGTGGCGGCGCAGGATGCCTTCGTGCTGGTGGGGATGACGGCGACGGTCTTCTCGCTGCTGCCGATGTTGCAGACGCACCGGGTCTTCGGCTGGTCCGCGGACGTGGCGGATGTCGAGCGGGCGCTGGTGTCGGAAACGGCGCTGGAGGCGGAGGTGGCGCAGGTCATTGCCACCGGGCTGGCGGTGGAGTTCATCACCAAGATCCGGCGGGTGAGTGCCGCGCCGATCCTGCTGGTCGCGCAGCCCGCGCCCTCGGAAGAGGCGGTGGGCGGCAAGGCGCGCCATGTCGGGCTGCGGCGTATCCTGCGGCGCGGGCAGGGCGCGGCGGTGCAGGCGCTGCTGGCGCGCGCCCATGCGCGGGCGCTGAGCGGGGTGACGGTGCTGGCGCAACCGGAAGAGACGCTGGTGCATGGCTATCTGTCGGCGGCGCGCTACATGCGCGGGGCCGGGCGGCTGAACCCCGGCGGGCGGCAGCCCGAGGATGACATCCTGCACGCCAATGTCGAATACGGGGCGCTGGTGCTGGACCAGGTGCTGAGCGCGGCCCGGAAAAGTTTAGCGGAATCAATGGCAAATCCGGTGTGAACCGTCGCGCGGGCACAAGGCTTTCTTAAGCCGCAAGGGCCAGATTCCACCCCTGTTCCGGCAGGAGTGGCGCCTTGGCAACCCCCATCATCGTCCTTGCGGGCCAAAGCAACGCCCGCGCCCTGCGCGACGGGGTGGTCGCGGCGCTGACGGCGCAATACGGCGCTGGGGGCTTCGTGCTGGTCGAGGTCGCGGCGGCGGGCGCGCCGCTGACCTACAAGCGGTCGGACGCGGACTGGTATGCCTCGGACGAGTTGCGGGCAGAGCTGCAGGCGGGTGTCTCGGGGGCGTTGCGCGATACGTCGGACGGCGTGGTGGAAGGCATCGTCTGGGTGCAGGGCGAGGGCGATACCCACGACATCGCGCGCGCCGGGGACTACGGGGCGCATCTGACGGCGCTGATGGACGGGCTTCGCGACGGGATCGCGGCGGAATTCGCGGGGCGCGAGACCGGGATCGGCTCGGCCCGGCTGGCGATTTCGGCGCTGTCGGACGTGGCGCCCGACGGGGCGGGGCGCGACAACTGGTCGGTGGTGATGGCCGAACAGGCGGCGGTGGCGGCGGCGGACGGGCGGGCGGTGCTGGTCGATCCCGACCTGATCGCACAGGCGCAGGGGATGACCGGGGCGGCGATGTGGCTGGACGGGCTGCACTATGCGATGGACCTGCGCCCGCACCTGGCCCGCGCGCTGGTCGAGGCGGCGACAGGCGGCGCGGCGCAGGGCGGCCCGCCGCCGCTGGTCGGGACCGATGGCAACGACCGGATGGTCGGCACGCCGGGCGGCGACCGGCTGATCGGCGGGCGGGGCGACGACACCTACATCGTCGATCACGCTGGCGACAGGGTGGTGGAGCTGAACACACAGGGGCGCGATACGGTGGTCACCGACCGCTCGTTCTCGCTGCGGTTCCACAGCCAGTATATCGAGGATCTGGTGCTGACCGGCAGCGGCGACGTGGATGGCACCGGCAACAGGCTGGACAACCGGATCACCGGCAACAGCGGCAACAACCGGCTGGAAGGGGCCTGGGGCGATGACGTGTTGCTGGGCGGGGCGGGGAACGACAGGCTGGTCGACAGCGCCGGGCGCAACCGGATGGTGGGCGGGACGGGCGACGATACCTACGAGATCGTGCATCGCGGCAACCGGATCGTCGAGCGTGAGGGCGAGGGCGAGGATACGGTGGTCGCCTCGATCACCTTCTCCCTGCGCAAGGCGGCGTGGGTGGAACGGCTGGTGCTGGCGGGCGATGCGGCGATCGATGGCACGGGCAACGGGCTGGACAATGCCTTGCGGGGCAACAGCGCGGCGAATCGGCTGAACGGGGGGTGGGGGGATGACCGGATCGACGGCGGCGGTGGCGATGACCGGATCATCGGGCACCGGGGGGACGATGTGCTAACCGGGGGCGCGGGGCACGACGTGTTCCTGTTCCGCGCCGGTGAGGGCGCGGACCGGATCACGGATTTCACCCCGGGCGAAGATCGGATCGGGCACGAGGGTGCGGCGACACTGGCGCAGCAGGGCGGGGATACGCTGATCCTGTTCCAAGGGGGCGGATCGGTGCTGCTGGAGGGCGTCGACGTCTCGGGCTTGACGGCAGATAGCCTGTTCCTACTCTGACGGTATACAGAATGGCTCCATATTCAGCTTGATCTGCCCCATTTCGCCGGTATAGCGTCCACCCTGTATACAGGAGGCCGGATTCGGCCCTCATGTCGCAGGGGAGGGCGGCATGTCGCAGAGCGAACGCAACACGCAGTTTGCCCGTGCCCTGCTGGGGCTGCGCGCCCTGATCCTCGACGGAGAATTTGCCGCCGGCACCCGCTTGCCTGAAACCGCGCTGGCCGAACGGCTGGAGATATCGCGCACGCCCCTGCGCAAGGCGATGGACCGGCTGGTGGACGAGGGCCTGCTCGAGAGGCTGGCGAACGGCGGCTGCCAGGTGGCCAGCTTCTCGATCGCCGACATCGTCGACGCGATGGAACTGCGCGGCGTGATCGAAGGCACCGCGGCGCGGCTGGCGGCGGAGCGCGGCGCCGACCCGGCGCTGATGAACGAGGTAAAGGCGGTCCTGGTGACGCTGGATGGGGCGACCTGGGGCAGCAGTTCGGTCGATTTCGACGTCTACGTGCGCGAGAACGCGCGGTTCCACCACCTGCTGGCGCGGCTCGCCCGCAGCCCGATCATCGAGCGCGAGGCGGACCGCGTGGTGCGCCTGCCGCTGGCCTCGCCCAGTGCGTTTCTGCGCGGGCAGGAGTTCGTGCCGGATTTCCAGGCCAGCCTGCGGCGGGCGCAGCGGCAGCACCGGCACCTGTACGAGGCGATCCGCGACCGCGAAGGCGCGCGGGCCGAGGCCTTGGCGCGCGAACATGCGCGGCTGGCGCGCGAGAATCTGGAGCATGTGCTGCAGGGCGACCCCCGGCTTGCGGGCCGGGTGCCCGGGCTGGCGCTGGTGGCCACCTGAAATCGACAACACTGAGGAGAACGAACCGATGCCAAGCCTGAACGACGTGATGGCGCAACACAAGAACCCGGTCGAGATGCTGCGCAACAGCAAGATCGGGATGTATGTCTATCCGGTGGTGACGCCGGAATTCCAGAACTGGCGGGACGAGCAGAAGGCCTGGCGCGACACCGCCGTGCTGTTCGACCAGTCCCACCACATGGACGAAGTGATCGTCGAGGGGCCGCAGGCGACGGAATTTCTGTCGTATCACGGCATCAACAGCTTCAAGAACTTCGACCTGAACCGCGCCAAGCACTTCGTTCCGGTCACGCCGAACGGCCATGTCATCGGCGACCACATCATCTTCCGCGAGCGGGAGGACAAGTATATCCTCGTCGGGCGCGCGCCGACCTCCAACTGGCTGATGTTCGCGGCCGCCTGGGGCAAGTGGAACGTCCGGCTGCGCTATGACCCGCGCTCGCCCAGCCGCCCCGAGGGCGAGCGGGTGCTGCGCGAGCACTATCGCTTCCAGATCCAGGGGCCGGATGCGCCGAAGATCTTCGAGAAGATGAACGGCGGGCCGATCCCGGACATCAAGTTCTTCCACGTCGACTGGATCAACATCGGTTCGAAGAAGGTGCAGGCGCTGCGCCACGGCATGTCCGGCGCGCCGGGGCTGGAGGTCTGGGGGCCCTACAAGGACAAGGACTATATCCATTCGACCATCCTTCAGGCCGCGCGCGATGCGGGGGTGAAGCTGGTCCAGTGCGGCAGCCGCGCCTATTCGACCAACACGCTGGAGTCGGGCTGGATCCCCAGCCCGCTGCCCGGCATCTACACCGGCGGGGGCATGCTGAAGGACTACCGCGACTGGCTGGGGTCCGAGATGTACGAGGCGGCAGGCGCGATCGGTGGCTCCTATGTCTCGGACAACATCGAAGATTACTATGTGAATCCCTTCGAGCTGGGCTATGACTTCTACATCGGCTGGAAGAAGGACGACTTCGTGGGCAAGGCGGCGCTGGAGACGATGAAGGGCCAGCCGCACCGCAAGAAGGTCACGTTCGAGTGGAATGCCGAAGACGTGGTGAACGTCATCGCCTCGGCCTTCCGGCCCGGTGAAATCCCCTACAAGTGGATCGACTTCCCGCAGCCCAACTATGCCTCGACCAGCGCCGACATGGTGATGAAGGATGGCAAGATGGTCGGCATGAGCATGTTCAACGGCTACAGCTACAACGAACGCTGCATGTTGAGCCTGGGTGTTGTCGCCCCCGACGTGCAGGTCGGCGACGTGCTGACCCTGAAATGGGGCGAGCCCGAGCAGACCGGCAAGACCTCGGCCGAGCAGCATCGCCAGGCGGAAATCCGGGTGCGGGTGTCGCCGACGCCCTATTCCGCCGAGGCGCGCGAGAATTACGCCGACAGCTGGAGGACCAAGTCCAAGGTGTGATGCCATTTCCGGGCGCGGTTCATCCCGCGCCCGGTTCGACTGAAGAACAAACGGGAGGAACAACCATGAAACTCGACAGACTGCTGATCTCTGCCGCCACGGCGCTGTGCCTGGGCGGGGCCGTTCAGGCCGAGGAACTGAAATTCGCCAACTTCACGCCGCCGTTCCACACGATCAACGCCAGCGTGATCGAAAAGCTGAACGCCGATGTGTCGGCGGCGACCGGCGGCGCGCTGACGGTGCGCGGCTATCACGGCGGCGAGCTGGGCGCGGGCCCGGTGGAGCAATACGTGCGCGTGCTGCAGGGCGCGGCGGACATCGCCTGGGGGCTGCCCGGCTATACCTCGTCGCAGTTCGGTAAGACGATGATCGCCGAGCTTCCGGGCGCGATCCCGGTCGACAAGCCGGGTTACGAGGCGCTTTGGGCGGCGTTTGACGCGGAACTGGCATCGGAGTTTCCGGGGACCAAGCCACTGGCGCTCTGGACGTCCGAGCCGAACATCATGATCATGAAGGACAAGGTCATCCGCACGCCGGCGGACCTGGCGGGCCTGAAGATCCGCGTGGCCGGTGCGACGGCGGCGGATGTGGCGACGGCGCTGGGTGCGACGCCGGTGCAGATGCCGATCAACCAGGTCTACAACGCGCTTCAGACCGGTCTGATCGACGGCGTGTTTACCGGGGCCTCGACCCTGGTCGACTTCAAGCTGGACGAAGTGGCCGATGCGCTGATCCTCGGCGCGCCGCTGGGGCGGCTGACGTTCTATACCGTCATGACCGGCTCCAAGTATGACGCGCTGCCCGCCGATCAGAAAGCGGCGATCGACGCGGCCTCGGGCATGGCCCTGTCGAAGAGCGCCGAGGACGCCTGGCTGGTGACGGCGGACAAGGCGATGGAAGCGGCGCGGGCTGACAGCAAGAACACCGTTGTCGACCTTAGCGAGGCCGAAGTCGCCGCCTTCTCGGACGCCGTGGCCAAGGTGGTGGACGCATACGTCGCCAGCGTCGGCGGCGAGGCGGCACTGGCCACGATGCGGGGCAAGTAATTGCTCGCATCCTTGCGAAAGGCAGCGGACGGGCTGATAAGCCTGTCCGCCACCATCGGGACTCTCGGGCTGCTGGCGGTGGTCGGGGTGATCCTTGTCGACGTGATCGGCCGAGCGCTGGGCAAGCCGCTCTATGGCTCGCAGGACTTGATCACGATGGCTTTCGTGCTGGTCGTCTTCGGCGCGATGGCGCTGTGCGACCGGGCGGGCGGCCATATCGCGGTCGACCTGTTCGAGCGCTACTATCCGGATTGGCTGAACCGGCTGGCGGATGTGGTCGCGGCGCTGCTGGGCGTTGCGATCTTTGCGGCGCTGGCATGGGCGACATATGACAGCGCGAAGATTTCCCAGATGCTGAACCTGTCCACCAACCTGCTGCGCCTGCCGAAGGTCTGGTTCCAGTGGGCGCTTTGCGGATTTTCGGTCATTGCGGCGCTTGGGATGCTGCTGCGCGCGGTTGAGCTGACGCTGGGCACCCGCGACGTGCGGCGGGAGGCGGCGTGATGAGCGAAGCGTCGGTCGGCGTTTACGGCATCGCCGTTCTATTCGTGCTGCTGGCCCTGCGCATCCCGGTGGCCTTCGCGATGTTCGTGGTCGGCTTCTTCGGCATCGTCGCGCTGGACAGCACCAATTCCGCGATGAGTCTTTTGGCGTCCGAGGCCTTCACGCTGGCATCCTCGCCCGAGCTGGTGGTGATCCCGGTCTTCATCCTGATGGGCAACGTCGCCTCGGCAACCGGCATGAGCCGCCGCCTTTACGATGCCGCCTATGCGCTGATCGGCTCGGTTCGCGGCGGGCTGGCCTCGGCCACCGTGATCGGCTGCGGCGGCTTTGCGGCGCTTTCCGGATCGTCGGTGGCCTCTGCCCTCACCATGGGCAAGGTGGCGCTGGTCGAGATGGATCGCTTTGATTACGACAACCGGCTGTCCACCGGCGCGGTCGCCGCCGGGGGCACCCTAGGCATCCTGATCCCGCCCTCGACCGGTTTCGT
>JAGRMS010000431.1 GCA_020441135.1 Pseudooceanicola sp. | reverse complement strand
TCGAACTTGCCGTCGATCACCTCGCTCGCGGCCTCGATCATCGCCTTGCCGGTCGTCTCTTCCAGCTTGCCCTTGGCGAGGTTGATCTCGGCACAGGCGCGCTTGATGACACCCAGCGCGCGGACGATGGCCACCGGCTGTTTCTCCCAGCCGATCGGGAAGTTCATGATCGACCGCTGCGTCTGCGCGCCCCAATACTTGTCGGCGGGAACCTCGAGCGGGCCGAAGCTGTCGGTTTCGGTGCGGGTGGCGGACATCGCGGACTCCTCGTTTTCCGTGTTCCCTGCGCCAATACCGGCGCGGACCGCTCTGCGCAATCTGCCAGTTGCGCGCAGCAGCGGTTGCCGGGCGGCGGGGCCTTGTCTACGGTGGCCCACGTTGGGTCCAAACAAGAGCGCATCATGGTCCGGGGTCTGCTGGTTTCGCTGTTTCTGCTTCTGCCGCTGGCGGCCACGGCGCAGATCGCCCGTTTCGTCGGCGATTACGCCGGCAGCGCCGAGGTCGAGACCTGGGACGGCGAAATCGTCCAGCGCGACATGAGCGTGTCGATCACGGGCACCGGCGACGGGTTCGAAGTCAAGTGGAGCTCGACCACCTGGCGCGACGGCAAGGGCAAGTCCAAGACCTACCGCATCGGCTTTGTCCCGACCGACCGCGACAGCGTCTTCGCCGCAGCGATGGCGCGCAATGTCTTCGGCCATGCCGTGCCGCTCGACCCGATGAAGGGTGAACCCTACGTCTGGGCGCGGATCGAGGGCGACACGCTGACGGTCTTCTCGATGTATGTCGGCCCGAATGGCGGCTACGAGATTCAGCAGTTCGACCGCACGCTGGTGCCCGAAGGGCTGCGGCTCGACTTCGCCGCCAGCGGCGACGGCAAGCCCCGGCGCGAGGTCAGCACGGTGCTGAAGCGCCAGTAGCTACTTGCGGAAGGTATCCAGCCGCACGACCTGCCCGTCGGCCTTGGTCTCGGGCGCGGCCTTGGGCACCGCCTTCACCTTCTTCGGTTCCGGCGGCGGCTCCCCGTCCGACCCTTGGGTCGACTCGAACCGCAGGCCGAATTCCACCGAGGGGTCCACGAAGGTCACGATGGCGTCGAAGGGGATGTAAAGCGGCTCGGGCGAATCCCCGAAGTTCAACGTGATCGAAAAGCCGTCCTCGCCCACCACCAGGTTGTCGAACCACTGCTGGATCACGATGGTCATCTCGCCCGGATAGCGGTCCGACAGCCAGTCGGCGAGCTCGGCATCCGGGTGCGCGGTGTCGAAGGTGATGAAGAAGTGATGCTTGCCCGGCAGGCCCTGTTCGGCCACCTCCGACAGCACGGTCTTGATCAGGCCGCGCATCGCGGTGTGCATCAGGTTGCCGTAGTCGATCTGCCGCGCCATGCTGTTCCGTCCGGTGGCCTTTCCGTTCAGCATAAGGGATTCGATCAGAAACGAAAGCCCGTGATGCGCGCCATCACAACCATGAGGCGAGTAGCCCCGCAACTGCCAGAATTGCCAGCGTTTCCCCCATCCCGCGATGCAGTTTCAGCAGCAGGAGCGCGGCAAGGGCGGTCAGCGCCAGCGCCTTGGGCGAGACCGTGCCGAGGTCGGGAAACGGCAGGTGCAGCGGCCCGCCGTCCAGGATGCCGACACGCCCGAACATCACATGCAGCGCGAACCACAGCGACAGGTTCAGGATCACCCCGACCACTGCCGCCGTGATGGCCTTGAGGGCGGCAGCCAGCCGGGGCCGCGCGGCGATGGCGTCGAGGTAGGGGCTGAACAGGAAGATCCACAGGAAGCAGGGCGCGAAGGTGGCCCAGAGCGCCACGGCCCCCGCCGCCGCCGCCAGCCCCGGTCCCTCGCGCAGCGCCCCCGCCAGCATGGCGACGAACTGGGTGACGAGGATCAGCGGCCCCGGCGTCGTCTCGGCCAGCCCCAGCGCGTCGATCATCTGCGCCGTGCTGACCCAGCCGTAGTCCTGCACCACGGTCTGCGTCATGTAGCCGAGCACCGCGTAGGCCCCGCCGAAGGTGACAACCGCCAGCCGCGCGAAGAACCAGCCGACACCGGCGAGGAAATCCTGCCCCGCCCACTCCAGCGCCAGCAGCGGCACCAACCACAGCGCCAGCCAGCCCGCCAGCGTCGGCACCGGGTTGACGGTCGGCACCGGGGCAGGGGGCGCGGTCCCCTTCGCCGTCAGGTAGCCCCAGAGACCCGCCAGCCCGACGATCAGCGGAAACGGCGCGTTGAAGGCGAAGATCGCGACAAACGACAGCGCCGCGATGACCCAGGCCGCCCGCCCCGTCAGCGCGCGGGTCGACACCTTCAGCAGCGCCTGGAGCACGATCACCACCACCGCCGCCTTCACGCCCAGAAACGCCGCCTGCACCGCCGGCAGCGTTCCGAAGGCGACGTAACCCGCCACCAGCCCCGCGATCACCGCCGCCCCCGGCAGCACGAACAGCAGCCCCGCCAGCAGCCCGCCCGGCACACCCCGTAACCGCCAGCCCGCGTAGGTCGCCAGCTGCATCGCTTCGGGCCCCGGCAGCAACATGCACAGCGACAGCGCCCGCAGGTAGGTCTGCTCGTCCAGCCACTCGCGCTCGTCTACCAGTTCCCGGTGCATCAGCGCGATCTGCGCCGCGGGACCGCCAAAGCTCAGCACCCCGATCCGTCCGAAGACGCGCGCCATCTCCGACCACGACGGCGTCATTGCGCGCGCCCCGCGGGCCAGTCGTGCCCATCCCGCGCCCAGCGGTAGTGCGCATCGGAGAGCCCCTCGTTTCGCAAATGCCGCAACGATGCAGCGATCTGAAACGGATCCCCGGCAAAGTCGGGGCCGACCGACACATTGACAGACACCGGAACCTGCGGCGTGCCGATATGGCGCAGCATTTGCTCGCGGGTGATCTCGTCGGGGGCGGGCATGGGCATGTCTCCCTGGACAAGGCAAACATGCGAACCTTGGGCCTCGGCCTCACGGGGCGTTCGCGGGAGTTCCCCCTGGCCCGGACGCTAGGCGCGCAGGGACAACCCTGTCAACGCCCCAGCGAGGCCACCTTCGCCTCCAGCACCTGAAGCCGCGATTCGATCTTCATCTTCTCGATCTGCTTCATCGCCTCGTCGGTGTATTTCTCGGATTCCTTGCGCGTCTTGTCGAATTCCGCATCCAGTTCCTTGTTGCGGGCGGCATCGCGCTTTTCGCGCAGCTCCATCTCGCGCACCGTGTCGTTGTAGGTCGACTTGACGGTATCCTCCGCCTCGCGGCTCATCTTGGCATAAAGCGCGTCCAGCAGCTTCTCGATGTCCTTCTCGCTGGTCAGCGCATCGGCCAGGATCTTGATCCGGTCCTCGTTGTAACTCAGCCGCTTCTTCACGTCCGCCATGTCCTTGACCAGCGCGGCCACGTCCTTTTCCAGCGCCTTCAGATCCTTTGGCATGGCACGATCCCTTTCCCGAATGCCTCACGAGGTTAGCGCGGCTTTTTCCGTCTGCAAAGCGCCACGTCCGGCGGAACCGGCATGCCGCGTCCCGGCGCGCGGCGCTGCACGAGGGCGGGGGCGTTGTCGCCGGACGGCCTCGGCTTTGCGTCCCTCGCCGCCCATGCGCAGTTGCAAGGGCCGAACCTCGCCCGCTCTCTGCCTCGGGGGCGTCCCGGCACGATCTCCTGCCTTGCCATTCCGGCCCCGATCACCTGCCGCCCTTTCCAACAAGGGCTTGGCAGCGCAGACGAGGTCGCAGGCCAGGCGGCAGGCCGGACACGCGCGGCCATGTCGAACGCCCCAAGGCGGAACCGCTTGCAGAAAGGGGAAAGGTGCAGGCTTCTACCTGTTCCGGGCTTTTCCCAAGAAATTCAGGATGATCGGTTTTCCAGCCCGACCCAGAACATTCGCGGACAAGGCCAGAACGAACTGGCATCTTGTAAAAGGAAACAGAGGCCGTCCGCCAGCTTCTCTAGCCTGATCGACCCCGACCACAAGCGCATGTCCCGAATGCTGGGCTTTGCGCTGACGCTGGATACGGCGGACGCCTGGCAGGGCTTCGCCTTCGTGGCGCTGACCCGCATGTCCGAGGCCGAGCGGGTGGCGCTGGCGTTCTGGGCGCTGACCACCTTGGACGACGACACCGCCTATCTGACCGCCTCTGCGGCGCTGTTCGGCATGGGTGACGAGGTGGCGGCATGAGCAACCGGCTTACCGCACTCGCTGCCGATCTGGCGGAACTGCACCGCGACGTTGAGCGCCACACCATCGCCGCTGCCGAGAAAGCCATTGCGGCGGGCAAGCTGTTGTCCGAGGCGAAATCACTCGCCGGACACGGCGGCTGGCTGCCGTTCCTTGCCGATGCTGGCATCCCGGCGCGCACGGCGCAACGCTACATGCGCCTCGGCGCTTCCCCGCTAAATGCGTCAGCGGTGTCGCATTTGGGGGGCATCACACAGGCGCTGGCGTTCCTCGCCAAGTGGAAGATGCCGAAGAAGGGCGAGGCGCTTCACATTTGCGAAGGCGAGGGCGACGACGAGAACTTCGCCTTTGTGTTCGAGGACGAGGACGCGCCGGGCCATTTCATGGTCTGCGCATTGATCGGCGACGATTGCGTCCGAACCAAGCGCCCGATGCTGCCGCTGATCGAGATCGAGGGCGAGCAGCCTGTGGACACGATCCTGACGTGGCTGGAGGCGCAGGGCTTCCCCGCCTCGGAGCGGTGGGAGGTCCAGATTTGCGACCTTGAACTGGCGCGCTCGCTCATCAACCCGACGTGGTTTTTCGCAATGGTCGCTGATCCGAAGGGCGAGGTGGCGGCATGAACCACACCTTAGACGAGCTGCTGTTCCACATGCGGGCCATTGCGGGCGGCGACGGTCGCCAGTGGGCGGCAGGCTTCGCCAAGTCGATCATCAAGCAGTCTGGACGCCGGAACTGGCGACCGACCCACAAGCAGGAAGGCGTCATGCGCCGCCTGGTGGCCGAGCTGTTCGCCAACACCGCCGACGATCTGGAAGTCATTGAGGACGGTTAATCGAAACCCCCGGTGCCGATTTGGCGACCGGGGGCTGCATTGCATCGGTTCAAGTGGGGACTTTCCGATGCGTTATAATGTAACACGCGGAGAGCGCGATGAAAAGCCCCTACCACGGTTTGCCAGTCTCCCGTGCCAAGACTGGATACTCTCCGGGGACTTCACCCGGCCCTGCTGATGACCGGCCCCGTCTGGGCTCAGCGAGATACGCGACGACTATACACCCACCGACCGGTGATGCGCGATTGGGCGCAGTGACGGAACCGGGGACCGCACCAGCGCACGGCAGCTACGGGCGGGGCAGGAGCAAAGCCTGCGGGGCAGCGGCTGGCCACCGACAAACGGCATCGCGTGGATACGGAGAGGGAAGGACGGGACTGCCTCTGCATGTCGGGGGGCAGTAGCGGGTGGCGGTCCTATGGCCGAACGACAAAAGGCAACGAGAAACGGAAACCGAGCATGAAGACCGAACGCACACCGACCGTCACCGATCTGCCCGTGACCCTGGCCGATGCCAAGGCTGCGGCCCGTATCGACCACACCGACGACGACGCGCTGCTGACGCGGTATGTCCGGGCGGCTGCGGCCGATATCGAGGCGCAGGCCGGACTGGCGCTGCTGACCACGACCGTCAACGTGACGCTGGATGCTGGCGAGGTGTGCAGCCCGATCTTCCTCGGCATCGGCCCGGTGGCGGAAGACGCCACGGCGACGGTCTACACCGTGGGCGAGGATGGCAGCACGGCAGAGCTGGACGCGGGCGCATGGTGGTTTGAGGCCGGGCGCTGGCCACGGCTGCATGTAGTGGACAGCCTGAGCGACGGACTGATCATCAACTACTCGGCAGGCATGGGCGAGGACGCCGACGAAATCCCCGACGATCTGGTGACGGCGATCTGCGACCAGACCCGGTGGCTCTATGACGGGATGCCCGACCGTGGCCCGGCGCTTGCACCGAGCGCGGCACGGGTTGTCGCCCGGCATCGGGGGGCGCGGCTGTGATGGTGCCAATGCCCGGACTTCTGCCGTTAACCACTAACCGGCGGCTCCCTGTTTCGCTTTCTTTCCCGAAAAAATCCGGGGGGAAAGCCTGATGGCCCGTGCCTCGAAAGACGCGATGGCGGCGCTGCGGTTCCTCTCGACCCTGACCATTCCGGACGGCCGGATGGCCGGGAAGCGGCTGCGGCTGGCCAATTACCAGCGGGACTTCGTTCGGGGCGCGTTCGGTAAAGACGTGGCGGCGGGCGTGCTGTCCATTGGGCGCGGCAACGCCAAGACGGCGCTGTCTGCGGGCGTTTCGCTGGGGCACCTGATGGGCAAGATCGCCTATCAGCCTCGGCGCGAAATCATCTTCGCGGCCCGAAATCGAGATCAGGCCAAGAACGCTTTCGGGTTCCTGGTCGGGTTCATTGAGGGACTGCCCGAGGAAGAACAGGGGCAATTCACGATCCGGCGCGGCTCCAAGCTGGAGGTGGAGACGGCCGAGAACGGGGGCGGGCTGGCGCGGGTTATCGCGGCGGATGGCAAGTCCATTCTCGGCGGTGCGCCGACGCTGGCGGTGCTGGACGAGCGGGCGGCATGGGAGCGCGATAAAGGCGACAGCCTGGAAAACGCGATCCTCTCCGGCCTCGGCAAGCGCGACGGCCGGGCGCTGATCATCTCCACCAGTGCGCCGGACGATGCCAACACCTTTTCGCGGTGGCTGGACGACGCGCCTCCCGGCACCTTCGTGCAGGAACATCGACCCCCGCCGGGCCTTCCGGCGGACGATCTGGAAAGCCTGCTGATCGCCAACCCCGGCGCGAAAGAGGGCATCGGGGCAACCCCGGAATGGCTGGTGGCGCAGGCGCGGCGGGCAATCGCGCGCGGCGGTTCGGCGCTGTCCAGCTTCCGCAACCTCAACCGCAACGAGCGGGTGGCGGCTGATGACCGTTCGGTGCTGGTGACGGTGGACGAATGGCTTGCGGCCGAGGTGGCCCCGGACGCTCTGCCCGTGCGCAACGGGCCGGTGGTTCTGGGCGTGGACCTTGGGGGCAGCCGGTCCATGTCTGCGGCGGCACTCTACTGGCCCGAAACGGGGCGGCTGGAATCGGTCGGGGCTTTCCCTGCGTCTCCCGGCCTCCCGGATCGCGGCGCGGCTGATGGTGTTCAAGGCCGGTATCTCGAAATGGCCGAGCGGGGCGAACTGGTCACGATGGGCGAAACGACGGTGCCGGTTGGCCCGTGGCTGGCCAGCGTGGCCCGTCTGCTGGACGGGCAGGCTCCGGTGGCCATAGTCGGCGACAGGTTCCGCCATGCGGAGTTTATCGAGGCGCTGGCCGCTGCCGGGCTGGACCGGGTGCCGTTCATCTGGCGCGGGTTCGGGTGGAAGGACGGGGCCGAGGATATCGAGCGTTTCCGGCGGGCGCTGTTTGAGGGGCACGTCAGGACCGCCCCGTCGCTGCTGCTGCGGTCCGCCTTCGCCGATGCGATCACGCTGGTGGACCCGGCGGGCAATCACAAACTGGCCAAGGCGCGCTCTCTGGGCCGGATCGACGCGGTGGCGGCAACGGTGCTGGCGGTGGCGCAGGGCGCGCGGATGATGGGCCAGCCGAAACGCTCCGTCAAACTGGTGTGGGGCTGATGCGGTATTCCCGGCATATCACCCGCAAGGCGCGGTGGCTGACCATGCGGGCGGCGATCCTCGAACGCGACAACCACGCCTGCGTCAAATGCGGCGTGCGGGGGCGGCTGGAGGTGGATCACATCCACCCGGTCAGGACGCATCCGGGCCTCGCCTGGGAGCCTTCAAACCTGCAGGCGCTTTGCCCCCGGTGCCATTCGGAAAAGACGAATCTGGAAACCGGGCGGACCCGGACCGATCCGCGCCGTCAGGCGTGGAAGACCCTGCTGCGGCAAACGCAGCGAAAATCATCGAGCAGAAAGGATGACAAATGCTTGATTCAATGAAGATCACGCGGCGGCAAAGTGAAATCCGCCAGAGCCTGGCCGAGCTGGCTGGCAAGGAAACCCCGACCGACGACGAGGTGCGCCAGATGGACACCTTGGACAAGGAATATCGGACCAACGAAACCCGCTTTCGTGCGGCGCTGACGGCCGAGGACACCGAGCGCCGGGAGGCCGGGGCCGAGCTGGAAACCCGCGCTGACCGGCAATTCGCTGACCTGGTGGCCGGGTTCGAGCTGCGGCAAGTCGCGCTGCACCTGGACGAGGGCAAGGCGCTGACCGGGCGGACGGCCGAGGTGGTGGCCGAGCTGCGCAACGCGGGCGGCTATCGTGGCGTGCCGGTGCCGTGGCTGGCGCTGGAACGCCGGGCCGGGGAAACCGTGGCCAGCGGCACGCCGGACCCGATCCAGACGCGCCCGATCATCGACCGGCTGTTTCCCGACAGCGTGGCGTCCCGCATGGGCGCGCAGATGATCAATATCGACTCGGGGGCAATCGAATGGCCGGTTGTGACCTCGGCCGTGACGGTTGGCTGGCAGACCAGCGAGACTGGCAACGTCGCTGGCCCGACCGTCTTCGCCACGGGCGACAAGGCGCTGAAACCGGAACAATCGGTTGGCGTCCAGATGAAGATCACCCGGAAGGCGCTCAAGCAGTCGGGCGACGCGCTGGAACAGGCGGTCCGCCGCGACATGAACGGCGCGATGGGCGCGGAGATGGACCGGGTTGTCTTCCTCGGCGCAGGAAGCTCTGGGGAACCTCTGGGCGTCATCCCCGGCTATTCCACCTATGGGATCACCTCGACCGATGCAGCGGGCCTGGCAAGCTGGGCAGCGGTGCGCGCGGCGGTGGTCAGGTTCATGACGGCGAACGCGGCGAGCGGCCCCGGCGGCGTCCGGATTCTGGCGCGTCCCGAGCTGTGGAACTACCTCGACGGCGACCTGATCGACGGCACGGCAGTGTCGGAGTGGGATCGCCTGATGAAGAACATCCCGGCGAGCAACATCGTGATGACGACGAACGGGCTGGCGGCTCCGTCCGGCGATCCGCTGGAAACGCAGGTGCTGCTGACGACCTCGGCCGGGGGCGTTGCGCCCGTCTTCGTCGGCACCTGGGGCAGCATCGACGTGATCCGCGACCCCTATTCGGACGCGCAGTCCGGCGGGCTGCGGCTGACGGCGCTGGCGACGATGGACGTGCAGGTCGCGCGCGGCAAGCAGCTGGAAATCGTCACCGGCCTGGAGCTGGAGGCGGGCAGCTGATGCTTCACGGCGGCTTCAACGGCACGCTGGAACTTCGCAGCGAGGGCGGGGCAACCCGCCTTCGTGGCCGGTTTCCCTATGGGACCGCAACCACGCTGGCCAGCGGGCGGCAGGAACAATTCGCGGCGCGGGCCTTCGCCGCGCGGATCGACAACGGCGCGGACATCTACCTGTTGTCCGGTCACGATTTCGACAAGCCTCTGGCCAGCCGGGCGGCGGGCAGTCTCGACTTCCGCGACGACGACGACGCGCTGACCTTCGAGGCGCGCATTGACGCGGGCACAAGCTGGGCTGCGGACTTCCTGGCAGCGCACAAGGCCGGACTGATCCGGGGCCTGTCTCCGGGCTTCAATGTGCCGCCCGGTGGCGAGCGGGTGGAGCGGCGCGGCGACGGTATCCTGAGAACTGTCACCTCGGCGGACCTGTTCGAGATCTCTGCCGTGACGAGACCAGCGTATCCCGAGGCGCAGGTGGAGGCGCGGAGCTGGGAGACGCATCAGGACCGGCAACCGTATCGCGGCCCGGCTTTGCGGTGGAGGGCGTAATGGGGATCATGGACCTTTTCCGGCGGCGTGACCGCCAACTTGACGGACACGAAACCCGCAGCTCCGGCGCTGGCTACACGGCTGCTATCATGGCGGCGCGCGAGGCTTACATCACCGGGGCCTCGGGACTGGCCGAGCTGACCGCGACCGTGCAGTCGTGCGTCACGCTCTGGGAAGGCGCATTCGCGCTGGCAGACGTGACCGGCACGACCATGTTGTCGCGGCGGACGATGGCGCAAATGGCGCGCTCTCTGGCGCTCCGGGGCGAGGCGGTGTTCCTGATCCGCGACCGGCTGGTGCCGGTGGCCGATTGGGATATCTCGACCCGCAACGGCGATCCTCGGGCCTACCGCCTGTCCATTCCCGAGGCGGGCGGCGGCAGGGCTGAAACCGTCCTGGCTGCCGAGGTGCTACACGTCAGGCTTGCGGCCGATCAGGTGGTCCCGTGGGCAGGGCAGGCACCGCTGCGTCGGGCCAGTCTCTCGGCGCAGATGATGCACGAGATCGAGACTGCGCTCATGTAGGCTTACCGCGACATGCCGTTCGGCTCTCAGGTTCTGCCGTTGCCGGACGCGGGCAACGATGACACCGCCACCATGCGGGGGGCGCTCCGGGGGCGGCGCGGTTCAACGCTGGTAGTTGAAGGCGTCGCGCAGGCGGTGGCAGCGGGGCAGCATCCGCAGGCCGGGCAGCGGTCGCAGGACTTGACGCCGGACCTGCAAAGGGCGGTGCCGGTGGAGACGCTGACGGCCGCGCGCGGGGCAATCTGCATGGTCTACGGCGTGCTGCCGGGGCTGATCAATCCCGCAACGACTGGCCCGTTGGTGCGCGAGGCGCAGAGGCACCTGGCGCAACTGGTGCTGCAGCCGATTGCGCTGCTGGTGGCCGAGGAAGCAAGCGCCAAGCTGGGGGGCACCGTCACTATCGACGTTGTTCGACCGGCGCAGGCGTTCGACGCAGGCGGCAGGGCGCGGGCCTTCGCGGCAATGGTCGCGGCGCTGGCGCAGGCCAAGGAAGCCGGACTCGACCCGCAGGCGGTTGAGGACAGCCTGAAATTCATCGACTGGGCAGAGGAGTAAGACCCGTGGCAGATACGAACAACTTTGGCGACACCGCCCCGGCATCGGGGATCTTCGCCATCACCCCCGACGACGAAACCGATCTGGAACAGGTGACGCGCGGCATCGTGGCCAGCGGCGGCGGCAATATCTCGGTGGTCATGCGCGACGGCAGCACGGGCGTTCTGCCGTTGCCCGAGGGCATCCCGATGCCCTACCGCATCCGGCGCGTCTTGGACACCGACACCACGGCGACGGGCCTTACCGGGCTGATCTGAGACAGGGCGAGGACGCGCCCGGCTACATGGTGCCGAAGCGTCTGGGGCAACAGGGCAAGTGTCCCGCTGGCATTGGCGAAAAACACCCTGGAGGCACGGCGGACTTCCGACCCGCGCGGTGCAGAGCGCCACGGCTTGACACCGGGGGCGGATCACCCGGACCCCGTGCATGGGGACCAACGACCGGCGGCGCTGCGAGGCGCTGCCGGTTTCGTCTTTACCAACTTGGAAGAACGCCAGTCAGTCTACTTTTACTAACGTATCTGGGGGGTAGACGCCGTTGGACTCCTTCCCCTGAAAAAACCAAATGCATCGTGCCTTATAAACACCGTTGTATTCGCCAAACTCTTCAACGGTCATCAAGGGACCGCCAGATTTCAATTGAACAGTGTCACCAATTTTAAATGTTTCGGGCATCAGCTATCCTTTCCGCTTCGCGCCGACCAAAGTCTAAAGTTAGCCGCCAACACCTCGTCAAGAAAAAAATTTGTCCACGGCACAACCCATCTCAGTTCTTGCACGGCGCGGCGGGGTGTGTTTTCATCGGTGCAAGCCGGAAAACCGGCTTAGGATGCCTTCGAGCAGCATCCGACGGTCACGGCTCGGCAACTCCACACAAGGCAAGGCGCGTAGCGGCGCGGTTGGCAAGGTTCGGCGGTCAAGGCGACCAACAACCTCAACAACGGAGACTGCAATGGGCTGGCCCTATTCAATGATCAAATGGCGGAACAGGGTTCGCGCCGAATACACTGCCGAGACGGGCGGCGATGACTACGCTGCACCTGCTTTCATGGCGTGGATGGAAGCGAAAGGGTATTTACCCTGAGGGCCTGCAGGGGCGAAACCCGCCCCTGCATTTTTTCGGCTACTTTCTCGGTTCCGTCAGGAAGTCTTCGACCTGATCGAGTGTCGCTTCAAATTGATCGTGGCCTATCCCAAAAATCACCACGTTGCGGTCATCGACAATGTGGTACTTGCCGAAATCCCTTGCCATCGGATCGCGCCGCTTGGACTTGCAAAGCCGTAACCCTTGGCGTTCCGCCATACGGCGGAGCTTGTTCTCTCTCACCTTAATCTCCTGTTCCATGATACTCCCTGATGCTGGAACTGATGCTTGACGAGATGCCGGAAGTCAAGCTAGACATGATGCTGGAAGACATACCAGAACCTATGGAGGAAGTCATGCCGAAAGAACGCGCCCGCGCGAACGATACCGCTCAACCTGAACTCGACCTGACCACGCAGAGGGGCAGGGTCGCCGCCTGGTGCCAATGGTTCGATCTGCCGGAACCCAAGTTGAGATACCGGAATGGCGACCTGCTCACGTCCAGCATCGACTGGATCAGCAGCGTCGGGGCCAGCATCGACTGGATCGTCTGCGGCGACCCGAAGAACATGGCGGCGGTCTACCGGCGGAACGATATGAACAAGAGCGAGTTTCTTCCCGTCCTGAAGAAGCTCAACCTCACCGACGCCGAGACCAAGGCTTTGATCGTCGCCATGCGCGCCGTGGCCGAGGACGGCGTTGACGTGGAGGAAGCGCTCAAGGTGTGGAAGGAGGCCGTCTACGACCGGCGCGGCGACCGCCAATCGGCGGATCGTGAGGTTAAAGCGTAGCGGCCGAAGAAAATTCCCCTTTGAGCACAAAATGCCTTGCCCGCCCGATTCGTTAACGGTAAGATGTGCTCAAAGGGGATCGTTAACCATGAACGCCACACTCTCCAAGAAGATCAGATTCTCCGATGCGGTCTATGCTATCGGCACCACGCCGAAGTCTCTGCGGCTCTGGCTCCAGCGCGGCGTTGTCGATCTGCACAGCGAGGCACCGGAAGGGGGCTGGCACGAATTCAGCTTCGTGGACATTGGCATTCTCGCTATCACCCGCAAGCTGTCCGACTTCGGCGTTCCGGTGGCCGAGGCGGGGAAGATCGCCAACATGATCATGGGCGACGACTTCTATCCGCAGATGCACTATGTTCAGAACCCCGGAAACATCCCAGCGGGCGTTCTCGCGTCGGTCTGGAGCAATCAGCGGCTTTACGTCTACCGCAATGGCGACGGTTGGACGCTGGAGCACGTCGCCCTCTACGAAACGCACCTGAGCCGCTTGCATGATGAAGGCTTTGACCCGGAGTTGCCGAGCGGCGTGGCGGAGTTGAGGAAGGAATTCGAGCCGGATGCCGTGTTCATTTCCATCGACGTGGAAGCCGTTTTGAGGACCGCTTTCACCCGCGCCGAAGAAAGCATCTCCGAGGGTATGGACGAAGAGGAATAATGCGCAACCGCCCCGCCATATTCGGTGACCGCCAGCCGTCCTACGTCTCCAAGGCCAACTTGGCGGCGGAACTGGACATGAGCGAGTCGACCGTGGACGCCTACGTCCAGAGGGGCCTGTTGCCCAAACCGGTCAAGCTGGGCGGCTCCGTCCGCTGGTGCTGGGCCGAGGTGGCAGCGAGCATCAGCGCAAAGGCCGCTGGGGCCGAGGATCAATTCATGGCGGGGATCGACAATGTCTAAGGTATCCCTGCCGCGCCACGTTCATCGGGTTGTCGCTGGTGGCCGCGAGTACTTCTACTATCAAGAGGGCAGGGGCACCACGCACGCCGGGGAGCGGATCAAGCTGCCCGACAACCCGCAGACCCCGGAATTTTGGAACGCAGTCCGGCAGGCGCAAGGCGTGTCCGGACCGACCCCGACCGATACCATCGGCGCGTTGATCGACGCCTTCGAATGCGCCTGGCCGACGATGCAGCGCAAGCTGAGCAGGGGCACGACTGACCAGTATCGGCGTTATCTCAAAGTCGCCCGCAAGGCATGGGGAGACCTCCCCGCCCGAGATCTTCGCCCGAAGCATGTGGACGCGCTGGTGCGCAAGATCGGGGCGGAGAAACCCGGCGCGGCGAACAACGTCCTGGACGCGCTCAAGGCGATGTGCCGGTGGGCGAACGGGCCGGTGGAACTGATGATGCACGATCCGACGCAGGGGGTGCATCACTTCGCCAAAGGCGAGGGGCATACGCCTTGGACCGAGGCGCAGCTTGCCTTCGCCGAACAGACCTTCACCGGGGCGCTGCGCAGGTTCTACTTCCTGAGCCGCTACACCGGTCAACGCATCAGTGACGTGGTGGCTCTCAACCCGAACAACATCGACGAGGGCGGATTCACACTGCGGCAGAAGAAAACGAAAGTGACCCCGTGGTGCCCGATCTTTCCCGAGCTTGAGGCCGAGATGGCGACGTGG
Source organism: Pseudooceanicola sp. (assembly GCA_020441135.1). GTDB lineage: Bacteria > Pseudomonadota > Alphaproteobacteria > Rhodobacterales > Rhodobacteraceae > Seohaeicola_A. The sequence continues at coordinate 636 of JAGRMS010000431.1, read as the reverse complement.
GAGCGCCGCCCCGGTCCCTACCTCCTGCAAGAGGTAGGTAAGAGCATCGGCAAGCCGTTCAGCCCGAACCAGATGTGGAAGGTGTTCGACGCCGAGCGGGCCAAGCATCCGATTTTGGCCGGGGCTGTTCCTCATGGGCTGCGTGCGAATGCCGTCATCAGCCTGCGGAGCGCCGGTTACACCGCCCTGCTGATCTCCGACATGGTGGGCATGTCGGTGGAGATGGTCGAACACTACTCCCGCCACGCCGACCGGAAGGCCAGCGGGCAGGCGGTGCTGCGCGAACTGGAACAGAGCGGCAACCGGATTGTAAAACCGCTGAAAAATGGAAAGCGAAAATGACGCAAAATCAGTCGCTTATCGGTGGGAAAATAGAGTGCAGGCTTCTGTTGCCAGGTGCCTGCGGACCCCGCCTTACGCTGCTAGGCGCAAGGGCTTAAGTTTCGGTATTACCGACCGCTTACGCGGCCAGAGCCACCGGAGCACGATTGTCGTTGGCAATTATGCTTTACGGACCGATAACGGTGGTACCTCACCGGGACAAAGCATACCCCTTTAGACGTTCGTCGATCCTGTTTCGGCCCCTCACCCCTCCAACGACGGGCATATGGTGGAGCCGCCGGGTACCGCCCCCGG
>JAGRMS010000054.1 GCA_020441135.1 Pseudooceanicola sp. | reverse complement strand
TGCGTTGATCGGTTTGTCTCCATGGGGACGCCCCCCTCCCTGCCCCTCCCCCTTGCAGGGGGAGGGAAGCGCACACCCTTCAGAGCGGAATGCTCCCCTCCCCCTGCAAGGGGGAGGGTCAGGGAGGGGGTCGTCCCCATGGAGACAAACCGATGAACGCACCCTCCCGCATCCGCGACGCCCGCGTCGACCAGATCGTCAAGCTTGCCGTGATGGCCGTGGGCGGGCAGGGCGGCGGCGTGCTGAGCGGCTGGATCGTCGCGCTGGCCGAACGCAACGGCTATGCCGTGCAAGCCACCTCGGTCGCCGGCGTGGCGCAGCGCACCGGGGCGACGATCTATTACGTCGAGATGCTGCCCGACACCGGCACGCCGCCGGTCTTCGCGCTGGCCCCCGCCGAGGGCGACGTCGACATCCTGATCGCCGCCGAGATGATGGAGGCCGGGCGCGCCATCATGCGCGGCTTCGTCACCCCCGACCGCACCACGCTGATCGCCTCGACCCACCGCAACCTCGCCACGCTGGAGAAGGTGACGCCGGGCGATGGCCGTGGAGACCCCGGCGAGGTCCGCAAGGCCGCCGACATCGCCGCGAAGGAATTCATCGCCTTCGACATGGAGGCGATGGCGCTGCGCTCGGGCACCGTGATCTCGGCCAGCCTGTTCGGCGCGCTCGCCGGGTCCGGCACGCTGCCCTTCCCGGCCGAGAGCTACCGCGACTGCATCCGCGCCTCGGGCCGTGGCGCCGAGGCCTCGCTTGCCGCTTTCGAACTGGCCCGCGAGGCGGCAGAGGCGCGCGCGCAGGATGCGGCGCCGGAAGCCGTCGCGACGACGACCCGCATGAGCGGCCCCGAGACGCTTCGCCGCGCCTATGGCGCGCTTGAAAGCCGCATCGCCACCCTTCCGCCCGAGGCGCAGGAGATGGCCCGCGCCGGTCTGCGGAAGGTCGTCGACTTCCAGGACATCGCCTATGGCGGCGAATACCTCGACCTGCTGGCCTCGCTTGCCACCAAGGACCGCGCCGCTGGCGGCGAGACCCACGCCCATGCCTTCACCGCCAATGCCGCGAAATACCTCGCCAACGCGATGGCCTACGACGACCTGCCCCGCGTCGCCGACCGCAAGACGCGCGCCGCCCGCACGCCGCGCATCGCCACCGAGGTCGCCGCGCAGCCGGACACGCTGGTGCAGGTCACGGAATACCTGCACCCCGGCGCGCCCGAGTTCACCAGCCTGATGCCCGCCCGCCTTGGCGCCTTCGTCGAAAGCCGCCCATCCCTCATGCGCCTGCTCGACCGCCTGGTGAACCGGGGCCGCAGGATGCGATCCGACCGCCTGGCCTCCTTCCTCATGCTCTACACCGTCGCCGGCCTGCGCCGCTGGCGCCGGTCGCTGCTGCGCCACCGCAACGAACGCGCCCATATGGCCGCCTGGCTCGACACCGCCACGACGCGTCTACCGAAGAACTATGAACACGCCGTTGAGACGCTGAAGGTCCGCCGCCTGGTGAAGGGCTACTCGGACACCCACGCCCGCGGCCTGTCGAAGTTCGACCGCGTGATGACCGGCTCTACCCTTGTCGAAGGCCGCGAGGACGCCGCGCAGTGGACCGCCCGGCTGATCGCCGCGGCCCTCGCCGACCCGCAGGGCAAGGCGCTGGACGGTGCGCTCGACACCATCCGCTCGTTCACGACCCATTGACTGTTTCAAGCCTGAAACTTCAGGCTTGAAATTTCCCGCCGTTCAGCGACACTTCCCCGCGACACCCAGGAGGACCATCCATGCCCGCGATCACCGTTCAGCCCGAAGGCTGGAAGCCCGCCAAGGGATATGCCAACGGCATGGTGGCCGAGGGGCGCGTGCTGTTCGTCGGCGGGCAGATCGGCTGGACCGCCGAGCAAGTCTTTGAATCGCATGACTTCATCGGCCAGATGACGCAGGCGCTGAAGAACATCAAGGCGGTGGTCGAGGCCGCCGGGGGGCAGGTCAGCGACATCGCCCGCCTGACCTGGTATGTTACGGACAAGAAGGAATATGTCGCCCGGCAGGCCGAGGTCGGGGCTGCCTACCGGTCGGTCATGGGCTATCATTTTCCGGCGATGACGATGGTGGTCGTCACCGCGCTGGTCGAGGACGAGGCCAGGATCGAGATCGAGGCAACCGCCGTTCTGCCGTAGGGGGGCATCATGACAAGGCACGACCAGTACAACGAGAATGTCGCGGGGCGGGCCAATGTCGAGGATACGCCCGAACTGCTCGCCTATTACGACGACCTGAAGAAGAAGGGCGCCGCCGCGCTCTGGACCGTCGCCAACAAGATCGAACCCTGGGAGCCGAAATCGCAGTCGCTGCCGATGATCTGGCGCTACAGGGACTTGCGCGAGGACGTCCTGCGGTCGGTGGAGCTGGTCACGCCCGAGAAGGCGGGGCGCCGGGTGATCTATCTCGACAATCCGGGCCGCTCGGACGTCGCCGCCGCGGTGGGCTGGATCTATGCCGGTCTCCAGGTCATGCACCCGGGCGAACGCGCCTCGGCGCACCGCCATTCGGCCAGCGCGATCCGCTTCATCATGGAGGGCAAGGGCGCCTACACGGTGGTCGACGGCCACAAGATGACGCTGGGCGCCAACGATTTCGTGCTGACGCCGAACGGCACCTGGCACGAACACGCGGTGGCCGGGGACGGCACCCCCTGCATCTGGCAGGACGGGCTGGACATCCCCTTCGTCAACGCGATGGAGGCGAATTTCTACGAGGTCCACCCGGACCTGAGCCAAGCCGTGACCTATCCGGTCGACGACATGACCCGGACCTGGGGCAATGCGGGCCTGCGGCCGGGAACCGGAGCCTGGTCGAAGGGCTACAGCCCGATGTTCAAATACGAATGGGCCCCGACCTACGAGGCGCTTGTCGGTCAGGCGAACACCGACGGCTCGCCCTTCGACGGCATCCTGATGCACTACATGAATCCCGTCACCAGCGGGCACGTCATGGGCACGCTGGGCGCGTCGATGCAGATGCTGCGGCCGGGCGAAAAGACCAAGGCGCACCGGCATACCGGCAGCTTCCTCTACCAGGTCTGCAAGGGATCGGGGTCTTCGATCATCAACGGCCAGCGATTCGACTGGGCCGAGCGTGACATCTTCTGCGTGCCCTCCTGGGCGTGGCACGAGCATGTCAACGGTTCGGAAACCGAGGACGCCTGCCTGTTCTGCCTGAACGACCTGCCGGTGATGGAGAAGCTGGGCCTTTACCGCGAGCAGGCCTTTGGCGAAAACGGCGGCCACCAGCCGCTGGCGGGGTAGGCCGTTGCAATACGATACACGGGCGCAGCCGGCGGATTTCACCTACAAGCTGCTGACCGCCACGGTCACGCCGCGCCCGATCGCCTGGGTCAGCACGCTGTCGCCTGCGGGTGCGCGCAATGCCGCGCCGTTCAGCTTCTTCAACGCGATGGGGGCGGACCCGCCGACGGTGGTGCTGGGGCTGATGCGCGACCCCGTGCGCGGTTTGAAGGACACCTGCCAGAACATTCTGGACACCGGGGAATTCGTCGTGAACCTGGTCAGCGCCGCGATGGCCGGGGCGATGAACGAGACCTGCGTCAACGCGCCGTCGGAGGTGGACGAACTGGCGCTGGCGGGGCTGGAAACCGAACCGTCGGTGCGCGTCAAACCGGCCCGGATCAAGGGCGCGCCGGTGCAGTTCGAATGCACCCTGCTGAGCGCCGTGGTGACAAGCCCGAACCAGACGATCGCCATCGGCCGGATCGAGATCATCCACATCGGGGATGAATATCTTGTGGATGCCGAACGCGGGCATGTGGATAACCGCAAACTTGACCTGATTGCACGGCTTTACGGGGCGGGGTGGTACCAGAAGGGCGGCGAGCGGTTCGAGATGGTGCGGCCGGTCTGGAAACCCTGATGGCCGATTTCACGCTCGACGTGCCGATCAGCTTTGGCCACTGCGACCCGGCGGGGATCGTCTTCTATCCGAACTATTTCCGCTGGTTCGACCGCTGCTTTCATGCGTTCCTGCAGGAGCGGGCAGGCGGACACCGCGCGCTGTGTGCGCGGCTGGATGCCAAGGGGGTTGGCCTGATGGATGTCGACGCGCGGTTCCCCTCGCCCGCGACCGAGGGCGATCTGATGCGCCTTCAGATGACGCTGGCGGAATGGGGCAGCAAGACCCTGCGGCTGGAATACGCGGGCCTGGTGGGTGGTCGCGCGGTTGTCGAGGGGCACGAGTTGCGCGGGCTTTTCGTGCTGCGGGACGGGCGGATGCGGGCGGGGGACATGGCGCCTTTGCGGGCGATTCTCGAGGGGTCGTGAGGGCGTCCCGGGTTCACTCCCCGGGATTGTCGAGCAAAAACGGTAACATGGCCCCCCGTCCTGGCTAGGACACTGTTTCAGTCCACCGCGACGGTCTGCTTCAGCGCCCCGGAGGCCCGGTCGAAGATCAGGATCTGCCGCCCGTCCTCTGTCACCACGGCATACCAGTCGGGGGTCATCGTGAAGGCTTCGGCCTTCACCCCGTCGGGCAGGGTCACGCTGTCGGGCACCACCCCCTGCGGGGCCGGGAAACGCATGACAAACAGGACGATGATGATTACAAGCCCGCCAATCATCACCGCCGTCAGCACGGTCACGAGGATCCGCAGGAAACGCAGGTTCGCCGGCTCGGGTTGTTCAAGAGGTTCCGTCATGCCCGTCCGCCGGATCGCCTTTCCCATCGCGGCCGACCCGCCGCCCCGCCTTGATAAGGCGCTGGCCCGCGATGTTCCAGAGGAGGAGTCGCTGTCGCGCACCCAGTTGGGCCGCCTGATTGCGCAGGGGGCCGTCACGGTGGACGGGGTGCCGGTCTTGGACCCGAAGGCGCGGGTCACCGAGGGGGCATCCGTCCTGATCGCGGTCGAAGCCGCCGAGGAGAGCGACATCGCGCCCGAGGCGATCCCCCTGTCGGTGGTCCACGAAGACGCCGACCTGATCGTGATCGACAAGCCCGCCGGGATGGTGGTTCACCCCGCACCCGGCTCTCCGTCCGGCACGCTGGTGAATGCCCTGCTGGCCCATTGCGGCGAGGATCTCTCGGGTGTCGGCGGGGTGAAGCGGCCCGGCATCGTGCATCGCATCGACAAGGAGACCTCGGGGCTGCTGGTGGTCGCCAAGTCCGACGCCGCGCACCACGGGCTGGCGGCGCAGTTCGAGAAGCACACGGTGGAACGGTATTACCGCGCCGTCTGTTACGGCCTGCCCGACGCCGCCGACCCGCGCCTGCGCGGTGTCCGGGGGGCGAGCTTCGAGCCGGGGAATATCCTCAAGATGACCACCCAGCTGGCGCGGCACCGAACCGACCGGCAGAAACAGGCGGTGGTGTTCCAGGGCGGGCGCCACGCGGTGACCCGCGCCCGCGTGGTGGCGGGTTACGGCACGCCGCCGGTGGCGGCGCAGCTGGAGTGCTGGCTGGAGACCGGGCGAACCCATCAGATCCGCGTCCACCTGGCCCATTCCGGGCACGCGCTGGTCGGCGATCC
>JAGRMS010000430.1 GCA_020441135.1 Pseudooceanicola sp. | reverse complement strand
GGCTGGACGAGGCGCAGCTCGACCGCGTTGGCTGCTTCAAATACGAAAACGTCGCCGGGGCGCGGTCGAACGCGCTGCCGGATCATGTTCCGGAAGAGGTCAAGCAGGACCGGTGGGAGCGGTTCATGGCGAAATCCCAGTCAATCTCCGAGGCAAAGCTGGCGGCAAAGGTCGGCCAGACGCTGCAGGTCATCATCGACGAGGTGGACGAGGACGCCGCCACCTGCCGTACCTGGGCCGATGCGCCCGAGATCGACGGCAACCTCTTCATCGACGAGGGTCACGAAGCCCTGTCCCCTGGCGATATCGTTACCGTGCTGGTCGACGAGGCGGGTGAATACGATCTGTGGGGAAGCATCGCCTGAAGGGGCCGGCAAAAGCTGCCCGACGTCTTCCGCCTATCCGACAAGGCACGCTGCCGGGCCCGGCAGATCCTGCCCGGCCATCGCGCGCGCGGCCACGGGCCGGCGTGCTCGATGCCCTGCCGCGGATGCGGCCATGTCGCCGCGCTTGCCGTGAGCGTCCCGAGCTCCTGGAAATCAAGCGAACCCTGCAACCGACACCAAACGCGCCCGGGGGCCGGTCGCGATGGGTTCGACCACGCCAAGCTGTTCCGCAACCGGATGCCCACGCTCGCCCGACACAGCTTGCTGTCGCCCAGCAACGTCGAGCGGCAACGGCAACCGAGGCAGCAAGCCGTTCAGGATTCGCCGGGCTGTTGCGCCCCGGCGGGGCGGTGACATTCAGGGATGTCCGGGTTCGGGCGTCGCCGGGACCGGATGGCTGTCCGGTCGTCCCGCCACGGCAGAGCGTCCGGCATGCCGCGTTGGGCCGCTCGAACTGCCCGACGAATGCCTGACCGCTCCCCGGCCCAGGATGATCCACTCCTGCGCGTGAATGAATGCGGCAGAGACCGGTCCCATGCCCTGCGCCATGACGGCGGCAGAGCGCGACCCGCTTGGCATCCGGTTGATCAATTTGCCCCGCGCGGCCCCAGACTTCCCCTGGGTGGCGCGTGGCGAAACGGTCGGCGCAGGCGTTCCGTCGACCCTGTTCCCCTGCTGCGATCATCCCGCGGTCAGGGTCCGTACCAGCCCAAGGTCTGAGCAGGTTCATCCTGGACGATCCGAGGTGGATCTTCCAGTGGTCCTGATCGCGTGTGTTGAAGCGGAACGCGATCTCCTTGAGGAAGGCCGGGAAGCTGGTTTTTCGCAGGCCGTTAAACGTCTGGTGGCGGCGCCTGGCGACGCCCGGAAGCCCTCGATGCCGTTCTGCGCCATGTTCGATCCACCGGATCAATCGCTTTACGCTTGAACAGTGGACCCCTTTCTCGGCAAACACCCGGTGGTCCGGATCCTTGTATTTGTTTTTCGGGTGACGCCGCGAGAACCCGGTTTCGACCAGCCCGCCGTCGCTGCGAAGGCCGTCCGAGGCGTTCTAGGCCGAGCCTTCGACCTGGCCCGCGATGATCGCCCGGAGCGTTGCGCGCGAGCAGTTTTTCATGATCTGGCAATGCACGCACCGCCCCATTCGAGGATGCCGAAAGACCGCCACCTTGCGCGGATTGCCACGCCCCTTGTGCCCGCGCGCACGGGTCGGCCCGAAGTTACTTTCGTCGACTTCCACGACGCCGCGAAAGGCGCAGCCAACCTGCGCCAGCTCGGCCGTCCGCTCTCACGGCGGCGCATAGAGCACCGCCGTGGTCTGTGGTTCAGGCCGGTCAAAACAGCCGCCCTGTCCGCCGTGAGAGCCACCGCGAAAACGCGCAGCCGCCGCTTACGATCGACTCCAATGCCGTGGAGAATCTCATCAGGCCGATCGCCCTGACGCGGAAGAACGCACTCTCCGCGGGCCACGACGAAGGTGGCCGGACCTGGGGCCGCATCGCCTCGCTCATCGCCACAGCAAAGATCAATGAATCGAACCCTTTGTCTATCTCAAGGCGACGCTCGAAGCGATCGCGGCAGGGCATCCCGCGAACCGGATCGACGGGTTGCGACCCTGGAACTTCAAGCCGTCGTGCTGAACTCCGGTCAGGCGTAGACGCCGCTTACCAAGCCGTCGTGCTGAACTCCGGTCGGGCGTAGACGCCGCTTACGAAGATCGCGGAAGATCGCGGAACTTGCACTCCCAGAACCTCCCCGAAACAGATACTAGTTTTCTGAGCGATGATAGCACTGAACCGCGCCGGGTTTGCCG
>JAGRMS010000429.1 GCA_020441135.1 Pseudooceanicola sp. | reverse complement strand
TTGTTCATCCGCGGGAAGGCCATGTCCGGCGCACCGATCTGCAACGGCATGAAATAGTTGCCAAATCCGCCGAACAATGCCGGGATCACCACGAAGAACATCATCAGGATGCCGTGGCCCGTGACCAGCACGTTCCAGAGGTGTCCGTTGGGTGTGCAATCGGCCGAAGAGGCGATGAACCGCGCGCCTTCCATGCACATGTACTGGACGCCGGGGTTCATCAGCTCCAGCCGCATGTAGACCGTGAAGGCGACCGAGACAAAGCCCACGATCGCAGCGGTGAACAGGTAGAGGATCCCGATGTCCTTGTGGTTGGTTGACATGAACCACCGGGTGAAGAACCCGCGATGGTCCTCATGCCCGTGTCCATGTACGGCTGCGTCCGCCATGTGGCACCTCCTGGTATGCGTGGCCGGCGCGACGGGGCGGACCCTTCGCGCGAATTATGCCGGTTTTAGAATGCCGGGCGTGACGCTTCAATGGCCGATCGTCAGCGGCGCGCGGATAAATTGACGCGGGCGCGGGGTGTTGCAGCGCAGCCTTGACGGCGCATCCGGCGCGTTTCAGACAGGATCCGACCCATCGCGCCAGGGGAGGCCCGCCAGTGAGCTACGATTCCGACAACGTCTTCGCGAAGATCCTGCGGGGCGAGATCCCGTCCAACAAGCTTTACGAAGACGAGGCGACGCTGGCATTCATGGACATCATGCCCCGTACGGACGGCCATTGCCTGGTGATCCCCAAGACCCCCTGCCGCAATGCGCTCGACGCCACTCCCGAGCAATTGGCAGCAGTGATCGCCACCGCGCAGAAGGTGGCAAAGGCGGTGATGAAGGGCCTCGGCGTCGACGGCGTGATCCTCGAACAATACAACGAGGCCCCGGCCGGGCAGGAGGTCTTCCACCTTCACTTCCACGTCCTGCCGATGCGCGAGGGCGTGGCGATGCGCCCGCCGGGGAAGATGGGCGATTTCGCCGAGATCGCGGGCTATGCCGACCGGATCCGCGCCGCGCTGGCCTGATCCCTTGCCGATGCCTGCCCTCGTGTCTATGTCCGGGGCATGAGACTGCGCCTGCCCTTCCTCAACAACCCGCCCCTGGTGTCGGTTGTCCGGCTGACCGGTGCCATCGGCATGGCCGGGCGCGGCTCGATGTCCGACACTGCCCTCGCCCCGGTGCTGGAGCGCGCGTTTCGGCGCGGCAAGCCCGCCGCCGTGGCGATCGAGCTGAACTCGCCCGGCGGGTCGCCCGTGCAATCCTCGCTGATCGGCAGCCGCATCCGGCGGCTGGCGGACGAGACGAAGGTGCCGGTGATCGCCTTTGTCGAGGACGTCGCCGCCTCGGGCGGCTACTGGCTGGCCGCATCGGCGGACGAGATCTGGGCCGACGACAGCTCGGTCGTCGGCTCCATCGGGGTCATTTCCTCGGGCTTCGGCGCGCAGGTGCTGATCGCCCGGCAGGGCATCGAACGCCGGGTGCATACCGCGGGCAAGTCCAAGTCGATGCTCGACCCGTTCCAGCCGGAAAAGCCCGAGGACGTGGCGCGGCTGAAAGACCTGCTGGAAGACATCCACGCCAATTTCATCGCCCATGTGAAGGCCCGGCGCGGTGTCCGGCTGGACCTGAAGACCGACCTTTTTACCGGCGACATCTGGCTGGCCCGCCGTGCGATGGAACTGGGGCTGATCGACGGCATCGGCCACCTTGTTCCGAAGATGAAGGACCGTTTCGGCGACAAGGTGCAGTTCCGCCGCTACGGGCAGAAGAAACCTTTCTGGTCGCGTTTCGGCGCGTCGATGGCCCTGGATGCCGTCGCCGCCATCGAGGAACGCGCCGATTACGCGCGGTTCGGCCTGTGACGTGCTGAGCAAGATCATCCTCCTCTTCCTGCTGGCGATGGTCGTGCTGGCCTTCTTCGGCAAGCTGCGCTTTCCCGGCCAGTCGCGCCTGAAATCCGCCCGCTGCCCGCGCTGTTCGCGCTTCCGCCTCGGCAAGGGCCCCTGCGCCTGCGGCCACTCGGGCAAGGCATGACGGCCTGGCTCTTGTCCGCCCTCGGTCTGGCGATCCTGCTGGTAGCGGGCGACGCCCTGGTGCGCGGGGCCGTGAACCTCGCCCTGCGCGTCGGTATCCCTGCCCTGATCGTCAGCCTGACCGTCGTGGCCTTCGGCACCTCGGCGCCCGAACTGCTGATCTCGGTCAAGGCGGTGCTCGACAACGCTCCGGGCATCGCCTTCGGCAATGTCGTCGGCTCGAACATCGCCAACATCCTGCTGGTGCTCGGCCTGCCCGCGATCATGGCCACGCTGCACACCAGCCACCACGACACGCGCCGCAGCTATTTCCAGATGCTCGGAGCAACGGTCCTTTTCATCGCCCTCGCCTGGTGGGGCACGCTGACCCGCGTCTCGGGCCTGATCCTGCTGGCCGCGCTGGCGGTGATCCTCTTCACCATGATCCGCGAGGCGATGGCCCACCGCGCCGCCGAAACGGACGAACCCGAAGGCGCCGACCCGAACATGCGCGGCTGGAAGATCGCCGCCTTCCTTGCCGTCGGCCTTGCCGGGCTGCCCTGCGGCGCCAGCCTGCTGGTCAGCAACGCCACCATCATCGCCCGCGACCTCGGCATCTCCGAAGCCGTCATCGGCCTGACCCTTGTCGCCGTCGGCACCTCGCTGCCCGAACTCGCCACCACCGTGATGGCCGCCCTGCGCCGCCAGGCCGACGTGGCGCTTGGCAACGTGATCGGGTCGAACTTCTTCAACCTGCTCGCCATCATCGGTCTCGCCACGCAATTCGGCCCGATTCCCACCGGCCCCGAATTCGACCTCGACCTTGCCGTGATGATGGCCTCGGCGCTGGTGCTGATCCCCTTCGTGCTGCTTCGTCAGGACATCACCCGCACCTGGGGCATCGTGCTGACCCTGCTCTATCTGGCCTACCTCGTGGCCATTCTCGTATAGTCGCGCAACGGAGGGACAGATGACGCGATGCCTTGTGACCGGAGCGGGCAAGCGCCTTGGCCGCGCGATGGCGCTGTACCTCGCCGGGCGGGGTTTTGACGTCGCCCTGCATTGCTCGGCCTCGCGCGACGGGGCTGAGGCCGCGGCCGCCGACATCCGCGCCCTGGGCCGCCGCGCCGAAGTCCTGCAAGCCGATTTTCTGGACGAGACCGAGGTGCAGAGCCTTTTCCGCCGGGCAACCGAGGCCCTGGGCGGACCGGTCACCTGCCTTGTCAACAACGCCTCGATCTTCGAATACGACACCGTGGCCAGCGCCACCCGCGCCAGCTGGGACCGGCATCTCGACAGCAACCTGCGCGCGCCATTCGTGCTGACGCAGGGCATGGCGGCGCAGGGTTTGCAGCCCTTGATCGACGACGACGGCGAACCCGTCGCCGTCGGCCTGATCGTCAACATCATCGACCAGCGCGTGCTGAAGCCCACGCCCGAATTCATGACCTACACC
>JAGRMS010000428.1 GCA_020441135.1 Pseudooceanicola sp. | reverse complement strand
GCGCCTTGGCGGCGCGGGCGCGGCCCGCCTCGGTCGCCACGCCATCCGCGCGCGCCAGCCCGGCGCGGCGCAAGAGGCGTAGCGTCAGGCGTTCGTAGATCGGCTGGCCCTGTGCCAGCGCCAGCAGCCCTTGCCGCAGATGCACACGGCGCTGGAACCAGCGGTGCCGTAGCAGCGCCGCCAGCACCCCGCGCGTCGGCGCGAGGAACAGCGACAGCGCGAAAAGGGCGAAGGCCACCAGCACAATGATCGGTCCCGTCGGCAGCCTCGGCGCGGTGGCCGAAATCGCCGCGCCGAGATAGCCCGCCAGCCCGCCCATGCCGCCCGCCAGCAGGGCGACACGGCCCGCCCGTTCCGACCAGAACCGCGCCGCCACCGGCGGGATGATCAGCAGCGCCACGATCAGGATAAGCCCCACGATCTTCAGCCCGATCACCGTGACGGCCATCACCAACCCCATCGTCGCAAGGTCGATCCGTTGCACGTCCACCCCCCGCGCCGCCGCGTATTCGGGATCGAAGGCCACCAGCACCATCGGCCGGTGCAGCGCCAGCACCGCCGCCAGCACCAGCGCCCCGCCGCCTGCGATCACCGCCGCGTCGTTCCAGAGCATCCCCGTCGTGGACCCCAGCAGGAAGGATTCAAGCCCCGCCTGCCGCCCCGCGCTCATCGTCTGGATCACCGTCAGCAGCACGATGCCGAAGCCGAAGAACACCGACAGCACCGACCCGATCGCCGCATCCTCGGCGAGGCGCGTGTTGCGCACCAGCCAGCCGAGGCACAACAGCCCCGCCCAGGCCGACATCGCCGATCCCGCCATCAGGCCCAGCAGGTTGCGCCCTTCGCCGCCAAAGGCGACCATCAGGATGAAGGCCAGCCCGACCCCCGGCAGCGTCGCGTGGGAAATCGCATCGCTCACCAGCGCGCGCTTCCTCAGAAAGAGAAACGTTCCCGTGATCCCCGCCGCCACGCCCAGCAGCGCCGCGCCCACCGTCACCAGCGTGGCGTTGTAGCCGAGCTGCAGCGTCAACGCCTCGAAAAGCATGCGCCTATCCCAGCGCCCGCGACAGCTGGTCAACCTGTGCCGTCGCCAGCCGCCCACCGTAGGTCGCCTGCAGGGTCTCGGGGGTGAAGGCGGTCTCCACCGACCCTTCCGCCACCTTCCGCGTGGCGATCAGGAACACGTCGTCGAAGTAATCGCGCACCGTGGCGAGGTCGTGATGCACCGCCACCACCGTCTTGCCCTCGGCCTTCAGCCCCTTCAGCACGTCGATGATCGCCTTCTCGGTCGCCGCGTCGACCCCGGCAAACGGCTCGTCCAGCAGGTAGAGGTCGGCACCCTGCGCCAAGGCCCGGGCCAGGAACACCCGCTGCTGCTGGCCCCCCGACAGCTGGCCGATCTGGCGCGCGGCGAAATCCTTCATGCCGACGCGGTCGAGGCAGTCGAGCGCCTGTGCCCGGTGCCGCCCGGTGATCCGGCCCAGCAGGCCGACATCGCGGTAAAGCCCCATCAGCACCACGTCGATCACCCGCGTCGGGAAATCCCAGTCCACGCTCGCCCGCTGAGGCACATAGGCGATCCGGCCCCGCATCGCCTCCAGCGGTTCACCATAAACGCGCACCTGCCCCGACAGCGGCTTGAGAATGCCCAGCGCCGCCTTCAGCAGCGTCGACTTGCCCGCTCCGTTCGGCCCGATGATCGCCGTCATCCGCCCCGGTCGCACCGTCATGTCCACCGAGAACACCGCCGGTTTCTCGCCGTAGGAGACCGTCAGCCCCCGCACTGCCAGCGGGCTGTCCGCGATCCCGTCCTGTTGTCCTGCCAGTTCCAGCATCAGATCCCCGCCGTCAGCCTGCCGTCCATGCCCCGCTCGGGCACGTCCGCACCCAGGGCACCCGCGATGACGGTCACGTTGTGGTCGATCATGCCGAGATAGGTGCCCTCGTAAGTCCCCTCCGGCCCCATCGCGTCGGAGTAGAGCTCGCCGCCGATGCGCACGGTGTGCCCCTTCGCCGCCGCACCCTCGATCAGCGCGCGGATGTTGCGGTCGGAGACCGAGCTCTCGACGAAGACCGCCTCCAGCCCGCGCGCCACCAGCAGGTCCACCAGCTCCGCGATGCGGTTCAGGCCCGCCTCGCTTTCGGTCGAAATCCCCTGGATGCCCAGCACCTCGACACCATAGTCACGTCCGAAATAGCCGAAGGCGTCATGTGCCGTGACCAGCACGCGCTTGCCCTCGGGGATCTTCGCCATCGCCTCGCCCGCATAGGCGGCCAGACGGGTGATCTCGGCCTGGTAGGCACTCGCATTAGCGGCGAAGGTCGCCGCGCCCTCGGGCATCGCCTCGCTCAGCGCATCGCGCACCGCCGGGATGACGTCGTGCCAGAGGCGCGGCGACATCCAGACGTGGGGGTCGAACTTGTCGGCATATTGCGCGTGCGCCCGCAGCTGGTCCTTCGGCAGCGCATCCGCCACCGCCACCACCCGCCGCTTGCGGACAAGGTCGTGGAAAAACTCTTCCATCTGCGCCTCGAGATACAGCCCGTGCCACAGCACCAGGTCCGCCCGCGTCATCGCCACGATGTCGCTGCGGGTCTGCCGGTAGGAATGCGGATCGACGCCCGGACCCATCAGCCCCTTCACCTCGACCAGGTCGCCGCCCACGACGCGCGCCGCATCGGCGATCATGCCCGTGGTGGCGACAACCTTCAGCGGGGCAGGGGCGGCGGACACCGGCAGGGCGGCAAGAACCGCGAGGCCGGTGAGTATCGTGCGTCTGGAAATCCTGTTCATCTGTCGCCACTCCGTCGGTTCCCTGAATATGCGAGGCATTTGCAGAAAGTCAATGAGATTGCGAATTATTCGCAACTAACCCGCCGGAGCCTCGCTTGACCGCCCCCGCGCGCCCGTGCGACCCTCGTTAGGGGAAGTTGAAAGGCCAGCCATGACCACCGGCACGACCGAGCGCACCGCGCAGCTGCCGCAGGTGAGCGAACCGCGCAATCCCGGCATGGCACTGGACATGGACTGGGTGCGCGCCGTGCAGGCCAATACCTCGGCCATCGAACGCCGCGCCGCGACGCTGCCGGGGCGGCGGTCGGTCAAGAAGGCGCATCAGGCGGCCTGGCTGCTGCGGGCAATCAGCTGCATCGACCTGACGACACTGTCCGGCGACGACACCGAGGCGCGCGTCCGCCGTCTTTGCGCCAAGGCGCGCCAGCCGGTGTCGCCCGCGCTGCTCGACGCGCTGGGGATGGAGCGGCTGACCGTTGGCGCTGTCTGCGTCTATCACGACATGGTCGCCGCGGCGGTCGAGGCGCTGGAGGGGACCGGCATCCCGGTCGCCGCCGTCTCCACCGGCTTTCCCGCCGGGCTGTCGCCCTTCCATCTCCGCGTTGCCGAGATCGGCGAAAGCGTGAAGGCGGGGGCGGCCGAGATCGACATCGTGATTTCCCGCCGCCATGTGCTGGGCGGCAACTGGCAGGCGCTCTACGATGAGATGCGTGCCTTCCGCGAGGCTTGCGGGGCCGCGCATGTGAAGGCGATCCTGGCGACCGGAGAGTTGGGCACGCTGAGGAACGTCGCCCGCGCCTCGCTGGTCTGCATGATGGCGGGAGCGGATTTCATCAAGACCTCGACCGGGAAGGAGAGCGTCAACGCCACGCTGCCCGTCAGCCTCGTGATGATCCGCGCGATCCGGGAGTATCACGAGAGGACCGGAATCCGCATCGGCTACAAGCCCGCCGGGGGGATTTCCAAGGCCAAGGATGCGCTGGTCTATCTTTCGCTGATGAAGGACGAGCTGGGTGACCGCTGGCTGCGTCCCGACCTGTTCCGGTTCGGGGCGTCGTCCCTGCTGGGCGATATCGAGCGCCAGCTGGAGCACTACGTGACGGGGGCCTATTCGGCGGGGTATCGCCATGCGATGGGGTGACGTCCGATCAGAGCCGGGCGAGCGCCTGACCGCCGGGTGGGCGCTGCAACATCTGAAGTCGCCACTTTATGGTGCCAAATCATCCAACGTCGTTGCCCGCCTCAACGTCGCAAAAGCGCCCGCCCGAGGGGGCGGTCGGGCGCTCGCCCGGCGCGGCTTCGCCGCTTGATTCCGGGCGGTTGGGCGCGTGGGGCGATGGCAGCGCTTAAAAGGCAATCACACCGTTGAATGGTAATTGACCAATGCAAGAGGTGACCGGATGCTAGTCGACTTAGCGAACAGTTTTTCCCAACACGCACCAAAAAAGGCTCGTGCGCTGCAGAAACAAGGAATTTTTCTCGAAACAATAAGCGAGGTTCTCGAGGAAGTCGAACGCGCATATAGAAATGCGAATTCACACATTTCGTCTGAAGATTTTAATGGTCAACGAATGTTGAATGAAATGATCTTCCAGGATGCCTTGGCGTCCCTGATCGAGGCAGAACTGCAATGACCGTCAGCGAGCTCTTCGAAACAATGGACTACGGCCCCGCCCCCGAATCCGCTGCCGAGGCGCTGGCCTGGCTGGTGGATATGGGCGACCGGTTCGGCCATTTCATCGACGGCGCCTTCACGAAGCCCGGCGACGGCTTCCTGTCGAAGAACCCCGCCACCGGCGAGACGCTCGCGACGCTGACGCAGGCGACGCAAGCGGACGTCGACGCCGCCGTCAAGGCCGCCCGCAAGGCGCAACCGACTTGGGAACGGATCGGCGGCCCCGGTCGTGCCCGCTATCTCTACGCCATCGCCCGGCTGCTCCAGAAGCACGCCCGCCTCTTCGCGGTTCTCGAAACGCTCGACAACGGCAAGCCGATCCGCGAAAGCCGCGACATCGACATTCCGCTGGCGCAGCGCCACTTCTACTACCACGCCGGCATGGCGCAGTTGATGGAAGAAACGCTCCCCGACCGCGCCCCGCTCGGCGTCTGCGGCCAGATCATCCCCTGGAACTTCCCGCTGCTGATGCTCGCCTGGAAGATTGCGCCCGCGCTGGCGATGGGCAACACCGTCGTCCTGAAGCCCGCCGAATACACCTCGTTGACCGCGTTGCTCTTCGCCGACATCTGCCGCCAGGCCGGGCTGCCGAAAGGCGTCGTCAACATCGTCACCGGCGACGGCGCGGTGGGCGAGATGATCGTCAAGGCGGAGGTCGACAAGATCGCCTTCACCGGATCCACCTCGGTCGGCCGGAAGATCCGGGAAGCCACCGCAGGCTCCGGCAAGTCCCTGACGCTGGAGCTTGGCGGCAAGTCGCCCTACATCGTCTTCGACGACGCCGACATCGACAGCGCCATCGAGGGGCTGGTCGACGCGATCTGGTTCAA
>JAGRMS010000053.1:2293-2441 GCA_020441135.1 Pseudooceanicola sp. | reverse complement strand
GAACGATCTGGTCGGCTGGCTGCAGGCGGCGCCGCTGACGCTGATCCTGCTCGCCTTCCTGCTGGCGCCGATCGGCATGATCGTGGTGGTCAGCTTCTGGGGTGCCAACGAGTTCTCGATCTTTCCGGCCTTCCAGTTCGACAATTAC
>JAGRMS010000053.1:0-2189 GCA_020441135.1 Pseudooceanicola sp. | reverse complement strand
TTCCTGGCCTTCCACGTGCGCTCGCTGACCTGGCAGATCGCGCTGTTCCTGGTCTGCACCATCCCGTTCTGGACCTCGAACATCATCCGGATGATTTCCTGGATTCCCTTCCTGGGCCGCAACGGTATCGCCAACCAGACGCTGATCGACTGGGGGCTGATCGACCAGCCGCTGGAGTGGCTGCTCTACTCCGACTTTTCGGTGATCCTGGCATTCGTCCACCTCTACACCCTGTTCATGGTGGTGCCGATCTTCAACACGATGATGCGCATCGACCGCTCGCTGCTCGAGGCGGCACGGGACTGTGGGGCGAGCGGGTTTCAGACGCTGGTGCATGTGATCCTGCCGCTGACCAAGCCGGGCATCATGATCGGCACGATCTTCGTCGTCACGCTGGTGATGGGCGATTTCATCACCGTGCGCTTCATGTCCGGATCGCAACGGGCCAACGTGGGGCGGCTGATCTCGAACGATATCGGGCTGTTGCAATATCCTTCCGCTGCCGCGACGGCGGTAGTGCTGCTGCTGACGGTGCTGATCGTGATCGGCCTGCTGCTGCGCTTCGTCAATATACGCAAGGAGCTGTGAGATGGAGAAGCGTCCCTTCAGTTTCTACGTCCTCGCGGCGTTCTTCGCGCTCTTCGTGTTGTTCCTTTACGGCCCGACGATCACCATCGGCATCCTCAGCTTCCAGGGCCCGCAGGGCGGCCTGACCTTCCCGATGCGCGGCGTCTCGCTGCACTGGTTCCACGACCTGTTTCAGGAGCAGGCGGTCGGCGACATCTGGGGCGCCTTCGGGCGGTCGCTGGTGCTCGGGCTGATGGTCATGGTGGCGACGGTGGTCTTCTCGGTCATGGGCGGGCTGGCGTTCCGAAAGCGGTTCCTCGGCTCGGGCGCGCTGTTCTATCTCGCCATCACCTCGCTGGTGATCCCTTCGATCCTGATCTCGCTCGGGGTCGGGCTGATCTTCAACCAGCTCGGGCTGAAGGTGCATTGGGCGACCAGCGGGTTCGGCGCGCAGCTGACCTGGACGCTGCCCTTTGGCCTGTTGATCATGTTCGCCGTCTTCAACCGCTTCGACAAGTCCTACGAGGAAGCGGCGCGTGACCAGGGGGCGACGAACTGGCAGACCATCCGCCATGTCGTCCTGCCGATCATCGCGCCCTCGCTGATCGGGGTGGCGCTGTTCGGCTTTACCCTGTCCTACGACGAATTCGCGCGAACGCTGCTGACGGCGGGCAGCTACAACACCCTGCCGCTGGAGGTCTTCGGGATGACGACCAACGTCACCTCGCCGGTGATCTATGCGCTGGGGACGCTGACGACGCTGTTCTCCTTCGCGATCATCGGGGTGTTCCTGCTGTCGGCCTGGGTGATGGCCCGGCGGCGGGCGAGGCAGGGGTCGGACGCGGGCAAGGGTGTCTGAATGCGCCTGCTCTACATCAATCCCAACGCCACGGTGTCGATGACCGACGGGATCGTTGCGGCGGCAAGGGCGGCCTGCCCAGGGACCGAGATCACCGGAGTGACGAACACGGAAGGCCCGCCGTCCATCGAGGGCGCCGAGGATGGCGAGCGCGCGGTGCCGGGCGTATTGGCGCGGGTCGCGGAGGCCCAGACCGATGCCATCGTGATCGCCTGTTTCGACGATACCGGGCTGGCGCAGGCGCAGGCGGTGGCGCGGGTGCCGGTGCTGGGGATCGGGCAGGCGTCCTACCTGATGGCGGCGATGCTGGGCAAGCGGTTCGGCGTGGTGACCTCGGTCCAGGCGGCGGTTCCGGTGATCGAGGGCAACATCGGCGCATCCGGGTTCGCCGGTCTGTGCTCGGGCGTCAGGGCCAGCGGTCTGGCGGTGCTGGACATCGACGAAGGGACCGAGGCGGTGCGGGCGCACCTGGCGGCGGAAATCCTGCGGGCGCGGGACGGCGGGGCCGAAGCGGTGGTGCTGGGCTGCGCCGGGATGGCGCCATTGCGGAGCGACCTCGCCGCGCGCACCGGGGTGCCGCTGATCGACGGGGTGGCGGCCTCGGCCCATCTGGCGCTGGCGGCGGCGGGCTATCTCGGCTGAAAGCAGAAGGGCCGCCCGAAGGCGGCCCTGTCTGTGTCTGGAGCGGGCGATGAGATTCGAACTCACGACCCTAACCTTGGCAAGGTTATGCTCTACCCCTGAGCTACGCCCGCGTTCCGTT
>JAGRMS010000052.1 GCA_020441135.1 Pseudooceanicola sp. | reverse complement strand
CTGGAATGGCTGCTCTATTCCGACTTCTCGGTGATCCTCGCCTTCGTCCACCTCTACACGCTGTTCATGGTGGTGCCGATCTTCAACACGATGATGCGGATCGACCGCTCGCTGATCGAGGCGGCCTATGACAACGGCGCCACCGGCTGGCAGACCCTGCGCCATGTTATCATCCCGCTGACCAAGCCCGGCATCATGATCGGCACGATCTTCGTGCTGACGCTGGTGATGGGCGATTTCATCACCGTCCGCTTCATGTCGGGTTCGCAAAAGGCCAATGTCGGCCGGCTGATCTCGAACGACATCGGGCTGCTGCAATATCCCTCGGCCGCCGCGACCTCGGTGGTGCTGCTCTGCACCGTTCTGATCGTGATCGGCATCCTTCTGCGCTTCGTCAACATCCGTAAGGAGCTCTGAGATGGAGAAGCGCGCCCGCGGCTTCTGGCCCCTGACCATCTTCTTCGCGATCTTCGTGCTGTTCCTTTACGGCCCGACGCTGACCATCGGCATCCTCAGCTTTCAGGGACCGACCGGTGGCCTGACCTTCCCGATGCGCGGGGTCTCGCTTTTCTGGTTCAAGGACCTGTTCCAGGAACAGGCGGTGGGTGACATCTGGGGTGCGTTCCGGCGGTCCTTCGCGCTGGGTCTGCTTGTCATGGCCATCACGGTCGCGGTTTCGGTCATGGCCGGGCTCGCCTTCCGCAAGCGCTTCCTTGGCGCCGGCCTGCTGTTCTATCTCACCATCGCCTCGCTGGTGATCCCCTCGATCCTGATCTCGCTTGGTGTCGGGCTGATCTTCAGCCAACTCGGATTCAAGGTGCACTGGGCGACCTCGGGCCTGGGCGCGCAGCTTACCTGGACGCTGCCTTTCGGTCTTCTGATCATGTTTGCGGTCTTTAACCGCTTCGACAAATCCTACGAGGAAGCCGCCCGCGATCAGGGCGCCACCGCCTGGCAGACGCTCTGGCACGTGGTGATCCCGATCATCGCCCCCTCGCTTCTGGGCGTGGCTCTGTTCGGCTTCACCCTGAGCTACGACGAATTCGCCCGGACCCTGCTGACGGCGGGCAGCTACAACACGCTCCCCCTCGAGATCTTCGGCATGACCACCAACGTCACCACGCCGGTGATCTACGCCCTTGGCACGCTGACGACGTTGTTCTCGTTCCTCATCATCGGCTTCTTCCTGTTCACGCTGTGGGTGATGGCGCGGCGCCGCGCGCGGCTGGGATCGGATGCCGGCAAGGGCGTCTAGGATTGCGACTGCTCTACATTAACCCGAACTCGACCGAGGCGATGACCGAAAGCATCGTCGCCAGCGCGCGCGCGGCCCTGCCCGAGGCCGAAATCCTGGGCTGGACCAACCACGCGGGCCCGCCGGCGATTCAGGGCCCCGAGGATGGCGACGCCGCCGTTCCGGGGCTGCTCGCCCTGCTGCCCGCCGCGCGCCAGGCAGGCGTCGAGGCTGTCATCATCGCTTGTTTCGACGACACCGGGCTGGACAAGGCGCGGGCCGCCGCCCATTGCCCGGTGATCGGCATCGGTCAGGCCGCTTTCCACATGGCGGCGCTTCTGGGCGGCGGCTTCGGCGTGGTGACGACGCTGGCGGTCTCGGTGCCGGTGATCGCCGCCAATCTCACCAGCTATGGCTTCTCCGGGGTCTGCGGTGCTGTGAACGCCAGCGGGCTCAGCGTGCTGGCGGTCGAGGAGGGCAGTCCGGCGACCATGGCCCGGCTGTCGGACGAGATCGCGTTGACCACCGCGTCGACCTCGGGACCGGTCGTCCTGGGCTGCGCCGGCATGGCGCGCCACCGCGCGGCGCTCGAGGCGCGCACCGGAGCGGTGCTGATCGACGGCGTGGAAAGCGCGGCGCTTCTGGCGGCGGCAATGATCCGACTGCGCCGGGGAAGCTCAAAAACGCTCTGAACGGGGCCTGGCCGATAGGGCCGGGTATGATTCCGCCATGCCATTCTGGCTCTGGCGGGGCCGCTCTGTCGCGGCGCGACGCTGGCTGCGCGGTGGGTATGCGCGCGCCGGCGCTGGTTGGGGGCCTGGGACGGCGTTGGGGGGCAGAGAGGCCGCTGGCCTCGCCGGAGTTTGTGCATCGGGCCGGTTTGTCGGCCGGACGGGCTTTGTCGGAACGCGGGGGGACTGAACGAGTTGGGGGCGGGATCGAACCCGCCCCGGTCGTCAGCCGCGTGCCGACATCACCAGGTAGTTCTCCAGTACGCGGCGGATGGCTTCAGGCCGGGTCGGGTTGTCCTCGAACGAGGCGCGGAACCGGTCCAGCGCATCGAGAAGTTCCTGTGGCGTACGGACGGTAATGGGCAGTTCTGCTTTTGTGTAGCTCATCGGTTTTGACTGACTCGAGACACGGTGAAGACGGAGCATTACGCTCTCTAATGGTACATTAGCTCCGCCTTCACTTCGCGTCAAGGTAGTCAGTCGGTTCCGACGAGCACTTCTTGTGGTTGATCCTTGCCGCGCGGGGTCCGAACCGCGTTGTGACGGCTCGAGTAGACCTCGTCCTTGGCCAGCAGATCGTGCCCCTTGTCGAGATGACGGGCGGGAACCTGCGGGAACAGATGGTGCACAAGGTGGAAGCAGTCGTTGCGCGGGAAGAACAGCACCCGCAGCATCTTCGGCGCCAGCATGTTGCGCGAGGCGTCCAGGTCGTCCTCGTTGTCGGTCAGCCCGGCATGATCCAAGCAGTCGGCCCAGTAGTTCAGCGTCGGGAAGACGAGGAACAGCGGGGTGAAAACCAGGAACAGCCCGGTCAGCGGCACCAGCGCGGTGAACAGCGAGGCGCCCAGCACGATGCCGACCTTCATCACCTGATAGATCTTGCCGTCACGCGCGCCGAAGTTCGGGTTCACGTAGTAGGGCAGGTGGCGCAGCAGGAACGGGTTGGTGGCGTGACGCAGCAGGGTCCGCCAGGTCAACGGCTCGTGGATGCGCAACTTTTCGATCCGCTTCAGGTCCAGATCTTGCTCGTAGTCGCCAAGATGGGCATGATGCGACAGGTGCTCGTCGCGATAGTCGTAGTAGCATCCCAGTACCGCCGAGGCGCAGAAGCTACCGATCTTGATGTTGTCGGGGCGGTTCTGCGCGAAGGTCGCGTGAGAGCATTCGTGGACGATGTTGTTCAGACCACGAAGCCGGGTTCCGATGAACAGTGCGAGTAGGACCACGCCGGTGACGGTCCAAAAGCTGGTTTCCAGCCCCAGCAAGTAGTGCCCCGCGGCGATCGCCGCGAAGATCTGCAGTATGTAAAATCCGACAATCGCCCATGCGGATGTGGCCGTGTAGCGTTCCATGCCGGCGAGCCGGCGATTGTATTTTTGGCGAAGCAGTTGCGCGGACATTCTAAGAATGCTCCCGAGTTAGTTTCAGGCGGGGGACGTTGGTTGACGGTTCCACAAAGGCGACAATCTTTGACGAAGAGGCAGGTTTGTTTCTCGTCCCTACCTGCTCATACCGCAGAATCCGCTTGAGTAACTCAATTAGTGCACGTTTCGGCCACACAAATGTACTATTTACGCGGGAATCCATCAGCGCTATGTTAGGTTAGAGGATGGCACATTAGAGGGCGCTAATAATGTCGGGTCTGGGGACTACCTTCGACTACGAATCACTTCTGGTGCTGGAGGCGGTGGTTCGAACCGGCAGTTTCGAAGCCGCGGCGCGCGCGATGGGCGTGACCCAGTCGGCCGTCAGCCAGCGCATCCGTCAGCTCGAGGAACGCATCGGCACCGTCCTGGTCGTCCGCGGCCGTCCCTGCGTTCCGACCGAGGATGGACTGCTTCTGTGTCAGCATCTTGAACAGGTCCTTCTGCTCCAGCACGACCTTCGCCGGCGCATGGGCGCGCTGGGCGATGGCGGCTTCGCCACGCCGACGGTGCGGATCGCGGTGAACAGCGACAGCCTTGCCACCTGGTTCGCCCAGGTGGTTCGCCGCGCCAGCGAGGATGGCAACCTGCGGCTGGAAGTAGTCCCGGACGATCAGGAACATACCGAGGACCGGCTGCGCTCGGGCGACGCGCTTGGCGCCGTCACCACCAGCGAGCGGCCGGTGCCGGGCTGCACGCTCGTTCCGCTTGGCGACATGGAATATATCTCGGTCGCCTCGCCCTCGCTGCGCGAACGCTACTTCGCGCGCGGCGTCACAGCCGAGTCCGTCGCCAAGACCCCGACCATCGGCTTCGACCGCAAGGACGGCCTGCCCGACCAGTGGATGACCGAGGCGTTCGGCGCCACCGCCGAGCTGACCCGCCACCTGATCCCGTCCTACGAGGGCCTGCTTCAGTGCACGCTGGAAGGCGTCGGCTGGGCGCTTATGCCGACGATGACCGTGGGCCGGATGATCGAGCGCGGCGAGCTGTTCGAACTGGTTCCGCGCAAGCGGCTGCGGCTCTCGCTGAACTGGCAGTCGCATTCGCAGTGGAGCCGCACGCTGAAGACGCTTTCGGACATCGTCGCCGACGTCGCGCGCGAGCGGCTGATGCGGCCCGAGGCCGTCGCGGCGAGCTGACGTCCGGCTCTCGCGGCGGGGCGCCGCAGCCAGCGGCGTCTCTTCGGGTCAAATCCACGCCATTGCGGCTTTTGCGACAGCAACAGACTTACGTAGCGGCAACCTTGCCGCTCCGGCGCCAGCTTTGTGCAAGCGTCTATCCGGAGTGCCACCCGCTCAGTCGGCCTGAATCTCCACCGAATAGTCGAGCCGCGAGGCGACAGGCGCTCCGTAATAGCCCCCCTCCAAAGGCATCGTCCCGGCCTGGTCCGGCGCGTGGCACAGCGCGGCATGGGCATCGGTCACCCTCCGGCCGTGGGTCGGGTCGTAACCGCGCCATCCGACGCCGGGCAGATGCACCTCGGGCCAGGCATGCAGATGCCGCTGTCCGTCGGGCGTTTCGGCCCGGGCCTGATATCCCGAGACGAATCGCGCCGGCATCCCGAGGCCGCGACAGACGGCCATGAACAGCACCGTCAGGTCGCGGCAGGCGCCGCGACGGCTGGCCAGGGTCTCGGCCGGGGTATGAGCATTGCCGTCGGGCCGGATATGTCGATCGGTCCGGGTGTAGAGCCGCTCTGTCAGTAGATCGACAAACCGCGCCGGGTCGCCATCCGCTTCCCCCGCCAGCGCGGCGGCGAAATCCGCGACGGCCGCATCGGCCAGCGGCTCGTCGAGCCAGGGGGCGAAGTCGGGCTCGGGGCGCCAGGGCAGGGGCGGCAGAGCGATGGCCGGCAGCGGCGGCGCGACGGTGTCGAGCGTGAAGCGGCTGTCGATCACCAGCGCGTCGGTCGCGTCCCCGAACTCCAGCCGGATCACCGCGTTGCCCCAGCGGTCGGTTTCCTCGATACGCGCCAGCGGCGTCGGCGACACGGTGAGGCTCCACGCCACGTCTCGCGCGCTCGCATCGCGCGGCGTCAGCCGCAGCAGATGCGGCGACAGCCGGACCGGCCGGTCGTAGCGATAGCGGGTCAGATGGCGGACGGTGAAACGCATCGGGTCTCCGTCGCCGGGGCGGGCCCGGCATGGCTCAGCCTTGCATGCCGCGACCGCGTCGGCCAGCGCCCGCCCACCCGGGGATGCCGCCACGCGAAACACTTGCGGCGGGTGCTGGAAGTTCCCGCGCGACTCGCCTATCAAACCGGCGAACCCGGGCCGGGCCCCTCTGGCAGGCGAGGCGTCGCCTGTGATGTCGGACCGTATCGAAGCGCGCGAACGCGGCGCGAACTCCGGCCATCTCTTGCAGCATCCCTGGACGCTTCACATCGGCAGCCGCGCGATGCGCGGTCGCGCCTCTGTGGCCCAGTCCCGGCCGGGGTCTTCTCGGTGCAAACTCGGAACATGGATCACATAATCACACTACCGCTCCTGATCGCCTTCGCGCAGGTCGTGCTGATCGACATCGCCCTGGCGGCCGACAACGCCGTCGTCGTCGGCATG
>JAGRMS010000427.1:2144-4384 GCA_020441135.1 Pseudooceanicola sp. | reverse complement strand
AGCCAGACCACGTCGACGAAGTGCCAATACCAGGCCGCCGCCTCGAAACCGACATGACGCTCGGGCGTGAAGTCGCCCTTCATCGCGCGGATCAGGCAGACGGTCAGGAAGATCGTGCCGATGATCACGTGGAAGCCGTGGAAACCGGTGGCCATGAAGAAGTTGGAATAGAACTGGTCGCCGCCGAACTCCCAGCCGTCATGCATCAGCAGGAGCCCGTATTCGTAGGCCTGCAGCGCCGTGAAGGCGACACCCAGGACGATCGAGATCGCCAGCCCCTGCACCAGCGCCTTGCGGTCGTTGCCATGCACCAGGCCGTGGTGCGCCCAGGTGACGGCGCAGCCGGACAGCAGCAGGATAAGCGTGTTGATCAGCGGGACGTGGAAGGGGTCGACCGCGTGGATATGCGGCGCGACATATTCCGAACCGACGTATTCCTGCATCGGATAGATCTGGTGTTTGAAGAAGGACCAGAACCAGGCGAAGAAGAACATCACCTCGGACATGATGAACAGGATGAAGCCATAGCGCAGGCCGATGCGAACAACCGGCGTGTGATCGCCGACGTGGCTTTCCTCGACGACCTTCTTCCACCAGACGAACATGGTGTAGAGCACGCCGACCAGCCCGATGAGGCAGAGCCACGGGGTGATCCCCTTCATCCAGAGCACCGCTCCGAACAGCATGACAAAGCCGCTGACCGCGCCAAGGAACGGCTCGATCGAGGGCTGGAGGATGTGGTAGTCGTGGTTCTTTACATGTGCCATTCAGGTGTCCCTCGCCTTGGGGCCTCAGTTCGTACTCTTGGTGGTTCCGGTGTCAAGCGCCGCTTGCCCGGTCGGCAGGTCGATCTCGTAAAACGTATAGGACAGCGTGATGCTGTGGATGTGCTTGGCGTCGATGTCGTCGACGATTCCGGGATCGACGTAGAAGCTGACCGGCATCTGCACCGTCTCGCCCGGTTGCAGCACCTGCTCGGTAAAGCAGAAGCAGTCGATCTTGATGAAGTATCCGCCCGCCTCGTAGGGGAAGACGTTGTAGGCCGCCTGCCCCGCCACCGGGCGGTTCGTCGGATTGTGCGCCTCGTAAAAAGCCAGCCCGGTCTCGCCGATCTTGATGTCGATCTGGCGCTCCATCGGCTTGAAGGTCCAGGGCATCTGCCGTTCCAGCGAGGCGTCGAAGCGGATCGTGATGGTCTGGTCGAGGATCGTGTCCGAACCCTTGTCGGACACGCCGGTCACGCCGCCAAAGCCTGTGACCCGGCAGAACCAGTTGTAGAACGGCACCGACGCCCAGGACAGCCCGCCCATCAGCAGGACGACCCCCACCAGCTTGACCAGGGTGCGATTCTGCGGGCTCATTTGTTGCCCACCGTCGCCGGGGTTTCGAAATCCCCGCGCGTGACCTTGACCACCGTCAGCCCGAAAACCAGCGCCACGAAGGCCGCAAGCACAAGGCCCAGGCCCAGGTTGCGGCTGAAGCGGCGGGTGTGGAGTTCGTGTGTCGGCCTCAGGCTCATGCCCAGCCTCCGATCAGTGCCTCGGCCAGGATCGCGCCGAAATGCAGGAACAGATAAAGCAGAGACAGCTTGAAGAAACGACGTTCCGCGGCAAAGTTATCGGCCTCGGCCATGACCTCGTCCCGCCGCCAGATGCGCCAGGCCCCGTGCAGGAACAACGCGTTCAGCACCAGCGCCACGGCCAGGTACAGCGGCCCGCCGATGGCCGAGAAACCCGCGCCGACGGCGAAAGCGGCCAGGATGACCGTATAGACGAGAATGTGCGCGCGCGTTGCCGGACGGCCATGCGTCACCGTCAGCATGGGCACGCCCGCATCGTCGTAGTCCGATCGCATGAACAGCGCGAGCGCCCAGAAGTGCGGCGGCGTCCACAGGAACGTCAGGGCGACCATCAGCCAGGGCTCCACCGCCATGCTGCCGGTGGCGGCGACCCAGCCGACCAGCGGTGGGAAGGCCCCGGCCAGCCCGCCGATCACGATGTTCTGCGGTGTCGCGCGCTTCAGCCACATCGAGTAGACGACGACGTAGAAGAAGATGGTGAAGGCTAGCAGCGCCCCGGCCAGCAGGTTGGTGGCCAGCGCCAGCAGGACGACCGCAAAGGCGCCAAGCGTCAGGCCAAGGCCCAGCGCCTCGCCCGGTTGCACCCGGCCCGAGGGGATCGGGCGGTTGCGCGTCCGCCGCATCACCGCGTCGATGTCGGCGTCCCACCACATGTTCAGCG
>JAGRMS010000427.1:0-2138 GCA_020441135.1 Pseudooceanicola sp. | reverse complement strand
AGGCGCCGCCGCCCACGGCGATGAAGAGGATCGCGCAGAAGCCGACATAGGGATGCACGCCCACCGGCGCGGCCACCAGCCCCACCAGCGCCGTGAACACCACCAGCGACATGACGCGCGGCTTCAGCAGGGCAAAGTAATCGCCGAAGCCGGCTTCCCCCACCGTGGCTTGCGTCTGAAGGCTCGCGTCGGTCATTCCATTGCCTTGGCGGTGCGCGCCATTGCTCGCACCCTACGGGTTAGCGGTGGGGTGCGTGCCCGGCACGCACCGTTGCTTCAATCGGCCTGCGCCACCGTCACGTCAAGCGGCGTTCCGGCATATTGCGCGATCGCGCCCTGAAGCCACTCCTGGTAGGCGGCCTCGCTCACGATCTTGACGGTGATCGGCATATAGGCGTGGTCCTTGCCGCAAAGCTCCGAGCATTGCCCGAAATAGATGCCCTCGCGGTCGGCGTTGAACCACAATTCGGCCAGGCGCCCGGGAACGCCGTCCTGCTTGACGCCGAAGGCGGGGACCGTCCACGAGTGGATCACGTCTGAGGCCGTTACCTGGACCACCACGGTCTTGCCGACCGGCAGCACCAGCGCGGTGTCCGTTGCCAGAAGGTATTCGTCGCGGCTGTAGCCCGCATCTTCCAGCATCTTCACAACGTCATCGGTCAGCACATAGTTGCCGCCGGTCGCAGGCTGGCCGATCATGTAGCTGTCGAAACCGAAGTCGTGATCGACGTATTCATAGGACCAGAACCACTGGTTGCCGGTCGCCTTGATGGTGATGTCCGCCTTCGGGATTTCCTGCTGGTCGAACAGCACCGGAAGTGAAAAGGCGCCGATCAGCACCAGCACGAAGACCGGCACGATGGTCCAGGCCACTTCCAGCGGGGTGTTGTGGGTAAAGCTCGACGGCGTCGGATTGACGCGGCGGTTGAAGCGAAGGATCGCGAAGATGATGAGGCCGGTCACGAGGACGCAGATGATGGTGATGATGATCAGCACCATATGGTCCAGCCACTGCTGTTCGCGCGCCAGATTCGTGGCGGCCGGCTGGAAGGACATCCCGCCCGCCAGAGGTCTGCCGACGATCTCGAGCTTGTCCTGCGCCATGGCCGGCAGGGCGGAAAGCCCGGCAAGCAGCCCCGAAACCGTGAATGCTGTCTTCATGTCATGTCCTGACCGATTGATCGCTTCGTCCGATGGCACGGGCACGCCAATACCTCAAGCGCGCCAGCCCCGTTGTCTTCGTTGGCGCTAGAAACCATATTCCGGCAGACAGATAAAGCCGTCAGCTTGCGTCAAACGGACGCTTTTCGCGCCGGATTGCCCTGAAAGGTTGAAAAAGTTCATGGATGACTCGCCATTTCGCCCCTTCGAGACCGTTCTGCCGCTGGATGCGGCCCTGTCAGAGCTTGCCGCCGCGACGGAAGGCGCCGATGACGGCGAGCTCTTCGTCGAACGCCGCCGATCCGAGGCGCTGACCTTCGATGACGGGCGGCTGAAAAGCGCCAGCTACGACGCCGCCGAGGGATTCGGGCTGCGCGCGGTGCGGGGCGACGTGGCGGGATATGCCCATTCGACCGAGCTGAGCGTCGCGGCGCTCCGGCGGGCGGCCGAAACGGCCCGGCTGGCGGTCGGCGCCGGCGGCGGTACGCTGGCCGAAGCGCCGCGCGCGACCAACCGGCGTCCCTACACCGACGCCGACCCCATCGGCGGCGTCTCCTTCCCGGTCAAGATCGACACGCTGCGGGCCGTTGACGATTATGCGCGCGGTCTCGATTCCCGAGTCGTGCAGGTGTCCGCGATGCTTGCCGCCTCGCTGCAGGAGGTGGAAATCCTGCGCCCGGACGGCGCCCGGGTCCGCGATCTGCGCCCGATGACCCGGCTCAACGTTTCGGTGATCGTCGAAAAGGACGGCCGCCGCGAAAGCGGTACGGCCGGCGGCGGCGGTCGCGTCGGTCTCGACGGACTGATCGACCCGGCCGACTGGCAGGCCAAGGCGCAGGAGGCGCTGCGGATCGCGCTGGTGAACCTCGACGCCGAACCTGCGCCTGCGGGGGTGATGGAGGTCGCGCTTGGCCCCGGATGGCCCGGCATCCTGCTACACGAGGCGGTTGGTCACGGGCTGGAAGGCGATTTCAACC
>JAGRMS010000051.1:7609-14862 GCA_020441135.1 Pseudooceanicola sp. | reverse complement strand
TCTTTCCAAATATCTCCGGGGGAGTCGACCGAAGGGAGACGGGGGCAGCGCCCCCCAAGACAGCCCCTCCACACCCGGCGCGGCGGCGCGTGACAAGCAACCGCCGCGCGTCCGCGCGGCGCGGCCCAACGACCGGGGGGTGGCATCGCAGATGCCGCCGCCCGGGGGGCGGGAGCGCCCCGTCGCCTCAGAGCGCGCGCATCTCGTCGCGGAAGCGGCGCATGTTTTCCTGGTAGTGCAGCGCGCCCATGACCATGCGCTGGCGGGCCTTCTCGTCGATCTCGCGCACGACCTTCCCCGGCGCGCCCATCACCAGCGAGTTGTCGGGGATCTCCTTGTTCTCCGTCACCAGCGCGCCGGCGCCGATCAGGCAGTTCTTCCCGATCTTCGCGCCGTTCAGGATCGTCGCCCCCATGCCGACCAGCGTGCCATCGCCGATGGTGCAGCCGTGCAGCATGACCTTGTGGCCGATGGTGCAGTTCTGGCCGATGGTCAGGGGGAACCCGGCGTCGATGTGCATGACGCAGTTCTCCTGCACGTTCGACCCCTTGCCGATCAGGATCACCTCGTGATCGGCCCGGATCGTGCAGCCGAACCAGACCGAGGACCCCTCCTCCATCACCACCTGCCCGATCAGGTTGGCGTCGGGCGCGATCCAGGTGTCGGGGTGGATCTGCGGCACATGGGCCCCAAGCGCGTAGAGCGTCATGACAACTCCTCGAATTCGGTCTGGAGCGCGCGGACATGGTCCGTCAGCCCCGGTTGCTGAAGGCGGCGCAGGCGCGTCGCGGTGATGATGGTGCGCAACCTCGCCTCGGTGGCGTCGAGATCGTCGTTCACCAGCACGAAGTCGTAGCCGTCCCAGTGGCTGATCTCGTCCCAGCTTTTCTGCATCCGCCGGGCGATGGTCTCGGGCGTGTCCTGCCCGCGCGACACCAGTCGGCGCTTGAGTTCGGCGATCGAGGGCGGCAGCAGGAAGATCGACAGCGTATGCGCGCCCAGGGCCGAGTTGCGGATCTGCTGCGCCCCCTGCCAGTCGATGTCGAACAGCACGTCCTCGCCCTGCGCGATGGCCGCCTCGACCGGGGCGCGGGGCGAGCCGTAGAAGTTGCCGAAGACATGGGCGTGTTCCAGCATCCCTTCCGCCTTCACCCGCGCCTTGAAGTCGGGTTCGCTGACGAAGTGATACTCCCGCCCGTCCATCTCGCCGGGCCGGGGGGCGCGGGTCGTGGCGCTGACCGAGAAGACGATGGAGGCATCCCAGTCCCGCAGCCGCCGCGCCAGCGTCGACTTGCCGGCGCCCGAGGGGCTGGAAAGGATGATCAGAAGACCGCGCCGCATCGCCCCTACTCCACGTTCTGGACCTGCTCGCGCATCTGGTCGATCACCGCCTTCAGCTCAAGCCCCGCCGCCGTCAGTTCCACCGCCTGGCTCTTGGAGCAGAGCGTGTTCGCCTCGCGGTTGAATTCCTGCATCAGGAAGTCCAGCTTGCGCCCCACCGCGCCGCCTTCGGCCAGCAGCGCGCGGGCCGCGCGGACATGGGCGCCGAGGCGGTCGATCTCTTCCGTCACATCGGCCTTGACCGCCATCAGCGCCAGTTCCTGCGCCACCCGGTCGGGATCGGCCCCGGCGGCGTTGTCGAGCACGCGGGCGAGGTTCGCCCGCAGCGCATCGGCGCTGGCCTCGCGGCGCGCCTCGGCCAGCTCCGCCGCCCGCGCCGTCAGCGTCTCGACCTGGTCGAGCTGGCCTTTCAGGATCGCGGCCAGCGCCTTGCCCTCCGACCGCCGCATCGCCACGAAATCACGCACAAGCCCCGGAAACTCCGCCACCAGCCGCGCGACAAGCGGGCCGGTGTCCTCGGCCGCTGTCCCGGTCTCCAGCATCCCGCGCAGCGCCAGCAGGTCGCCCGCGGTTGTCGGCGCCAGCGTCATGCCGCGCGCCAGCGCCTCGGTCTCGACCGCGTGCAGCGCGTCCAGCACCAGGCCCATGGTGGCGGTGTTCAGCGCCAGCGTCCCCGCGCCCTCGTCCCGCGTCAGGCGCAGCGACAGGGTCACGTTGCCCCGCGTCACGGCCTTGCCCAGTTCCGCCCGCAGCGCGGTTTCCAGCCCGTCGAGCCAGTCCGGCACCCGCAGCCGCAGGTCCAGCCCCTTGCCGTTGACGCTGCGCAGTTCCCAGGTCCAGCCCCAGGCGCCGAAGGCCCCCTTGGCCGAGGCGAAGCCGGTCATCGAAACGATCATGAATACCCCCAGACGTGCCGCCCCTGGTGCCTCGTAGACCACTCCGCCCCGCCGGGGCAACCCCGCGGCGGAGTCGTTAACCATTCGTTCAGGAATTCCCCCCGAGAAGAGTCAAATGTGAGATATTAAGAATCAGCTAACCAATATGAAGTAAACGTTTCGATGCGGGTGACGCGGCGGTCATCCGGCCGGCACCCCTCTGGAGGATGTGCATGACCTCGTTCAACGGCAATTCCACGGCCCCCGAATCCGCAAAGGTCGTCAAGATCGACGCCGCCCGCCCGGGCCTTCGACTATCGCCCATCCGGCAGGCCGAGGCGTATTGGTCCGCCCTGCGCGACGGCGCCGCGATCCCGCGCCGTGCCCAGGTCGACCCGCGCGGCCTGCAGAACCTGCTGGAATTCGCCTTCATCATCGAACATGTCGCGCCAGGCATCGCCCGCTTCCGGCTGGCGGGCCAGCACCTATGCCTGATGTCGGGAATGGAGGTGCGGGGAATGCCGATCTCGGCGCTGTTCACGCCGCTCTCCCGCGCCAGCCTTGGCGCGGCGCTGGAGCAGGTGTTCGAGAACCCCTCGGTGGCCGAGCTGACCCTGAAAAGCGAGCCGCGCCATGGCCGCACGCCGATCACGGCGCAGATGATCCTGCTGCCGCTGAAGAGCGACCTGGGCGACATCACCCGGGCGCTGGGCGTCATCGTGTCGGACTGCGAGCAGGGCGGAGCGCCGAACCGCTTCGACGTCACCTCTTCGCTATTCCGGCCGGTCTCGGGCCTGAGCTATGCTATGGACCCGGGCCCGGCGCCGACCCCTGCCCCGGCAGCGAAGCCGCGCTATGACATGGCCCAAGGCCCGGTCTCGCTGCCCGCCTTCGCCGAACCCAAGGCGACCTTCCGGCGCGGCAAGCCGCACCTGCGGCTGGTCAAGACCGACTGACCCGCGCGCGCGGCCCCTCAAGAGGCCGCGCGCCAAGCGGGCTTGCGCCCATGCGCCAAAGCCCGCTTGCCTCGCCGCGCCGCCCGTGGCTCAATCGCCCCATGCGCCGCCTGACCCTCGCCCTTGCCCTGCTGCTGGCCGCCTGCGGCCAGCGCGCCGCGCCGCCGACGGCCGTGCCACCCGCCGTCCCGCCCGAGGCCATGAGCTTTGCCGCCGCCCCGCGTTTCGGCGATCTCGACCCGCACGACTGGACCGGGCGCGCGCCCCATCACTACCCTGTCCACGGCATCGACGTGGCCCGCTACCAGGGCGCCATCGACTGGTTCGCCGTGCGCCGGTCCGGTGTCGCCTTTGCCTATCTCAAGGCCACCGAGGGCGGAGACGTCCTCGACCCCTCCTACCACGACAACCGGCGCGGCGCGGCCGCCGCCGGGCTGCGCCAGGGTGCCTATCACTACTTCTACTTCTGCCGCCCCGCCGCCGAACAGGCGCGCTGGTTCATCCGCCACGTCCCGAAACAGGCGGGCGCCCTGCCCCATGTGCTCGACATGGAGTGGAACCACCGCTCGCCCACCTGCACCAAGCGCCCCGACGGCGCGACCGTCCGGGCCGAGGCGCGCGTCTTCCTCGACATCCTCGCCCGCCACTACGGCCGCCGCCCCATCGTCTACACCACGCCCGACTTCTACCGCGAAACCGGGATCGGCCGCCTGGCGGGCACCGAGTTCTGGCTGCGTTCGGTCGCGGGCCACCCCTCGGACGTCTACCCCGGCGCGCGCTGGACGCTCTGGCAATACACCGGCACCGGCGTGGTCCCCGGCGTCGCGGGCCCGGTCGATATCAACGTATTTTCCGGCTCTCCCGAAAGCTGGCTTGCCTGGTCCGGCCCGATCTGACAGCAAGGCGCGGGGAGGAACCGCGACATGGCCGACTGGATTGCCGTGGATTGGGGCACATCGAACCTGCGCATCTGGACGATGCGGGGCGAGACCGTGCTGGACGAACGGCGCGGGCCGGAGGGCATGGGCAGCCTGACGCCCGACGACTACGAGCGAGTCCTGCTAGGCCACATCGGCGACCGGCTGCCCCCCGGCCGCGTGACCCCCGTGCTGGTTTGCGGCATGGCCGGGGCGCGCACCGGCTGGCGCGAGGCGCCTTATCGCGCGGTGCCCTGCCAACCCGCCGGTCCGGGCGCGATTCCCGTTCCCACCGCCGATCCGCGCCTGGATGTCCGCATCCTGCCCGGCCTCAGCCAGGCCCGCCCCGCCGACGTGATGCGCGGCGAGGAAACCCAGATCGCCGGGTTTCTCGCCAGCCGCCCCGGCTTCGACGGCGTGCTCTGCCTGCCCGGCACCCATACCAAATGGGTCCAGATCAGCGCGGGCGAGGTCGTCAGCTTTCGCACCTTCATGACCGGCGAGCTCTTCGCCCTGCTCTCGGCCCAATCCGTTCTGCGCCTGTCGGTGGCACCCGAGGGCCTTGACCCGCAGGCGTTCCGCGAGGCGGTCAGCGATTCCATCTCGAGGCCCGAGGCGCTGGCCTCTGCCCTCTTCTCGCTGCGTGCCGGTCAGCTGCTGCAAGGGTCCGACCCGGTGGCGGTGCGCTCGCGCCTCTCGGGCCTGCTGATCGGGCTGGAGCTTGCCGGCGCGCGGCCCTGGTGGCTGGGCGCGCAGGTGGTCATCGTCGGCTCGCCCGGCGTGTCGCAGCCCTATGTTCAGGCGCTGGCGGCGCAGGGCTTGAACGCCGAGGTCGTTTCGGGCGACAGCATGGTGCTGTCCGGCCTCTGCGCCGCTTATGAAGGAGGCACGGCATGAGCCGGCCGATCATCGCGATCCTGCGGGGCGTGCGCCCTGACGAGGTGGAAGACATCGGCGACGTGCTGCTCGCCTCGGGCATCGACCGGATCGAGGTGCCGCTGAACTCGCCCGATCCTTACGACTCCATCGCCCGGCTGGCGCGGCGGTTGGGCGATGCGGCGATGATCGGCGCAGGGACCGTGCTGGAGCCCGAACAGGTCGCGCAGGTCGCCGCGGCGGGCGGGCGGCTGGTGGTCTCGCCCGACATGAACCCCGCGGTGATCCGCGCGACGAAGGCCGCCGGCATGGCGTCCTGGCCCGGCGTGATGACCCCCAGCGAATGTTTCGCCGCCCTGCGTACCGGGGCCGACGGGCTGAAGCTTTTCCCCGGTTCGTTGATCGGCCCGGCGGGGCTGTCGGCATTGCGGGCGGTGCTGCCGAAATCTGTC
The DNA here is from genome assembly GCA_020441135.1 of Pseudooceanicola sp. GTDB lineage: Bacteria > Pseudomonadota > Alphaproteobacteria > Rhodobacterales > Rhodobacteraceae > Seohaeicola_A. The sequence goes on along the minus strand of JAGRMS010000051.1, from coordinate 9,445 downwards.
GCGGTTCTGGCGGTGGGCGGCGCGGCCCCAGTCAACTTTGCCGAGTGGTTCGCGGCGGGGGCGGACGGTTTCGGCATCGGCACCGCGCTCTACCGCCCGGGCGACAGCGCCTCCGAGGTCGGCCGGAAGGCGAACGCCATCGTTGCGGCATTCGATTCGGCGCGGGGAGCGGATCGTCAGAGGCCGTAGACCCGCCGCACCGTGCCTGCGAAAAGCGCGTCCTTCTCGGCTTCGGAATACCCCGCCGAGAGCTTCTTGAAGGCGTTCCAGAGCACCGGGTAGCTGACCGAGACGCGGTCGACGGGGAAGTTGCTTTCGAACATGCAGCGGTCTGCGCCGAAGGTGGCGAGCATGTGGGCGTACCACTTGCCCTGAAGCGCAACGATCTCGTCCGAGGTCGCGGGGCGGGCGGCTTGGTGGTAGCCCCAGCCGTTGTCGGGCATCAGGAATCCGCCGAGTTTCGCGTGAACATTCGGGCAGGCGGCGATGGCGTCCATGTCGCGCTGCCAGGCGTCGAAATAGGCGTCGCGCTGGCCGGCAAAGCGGCCAACGCCGAGGGGACCGCCGAGGTGGTCGAGGATCATCGTCGTCTCGGGCACCGCGCGGGCGAGGTCGAGGTATTCGGCGTTCTGCGGGTGGAAGTGCCAGGTGTCGAAGGTGAGGCCGCGTTCGCCGAAACGGCGCAGGCCCCGGCGGAAGGCGGGGTCGGCGTATTGGCCTTCGACGCCGCGCCCCGGGATCACCAGTTTCTCGGGCTCGATGTCGCGGGCACCGGCGAAGCGGACGCCCTTGACCAGCCCCTGCCCTGCGTCCAGATGGGCGTCGATGGCCTCGTCGAGCAGTGCCGGTTCAAGGCGCGGGTCGATGTTGCAGACGATCCCGGCGATCTTGGACTGGCCGGGGCCCGCGGTGGCGGCCATTTGCGCAACGCGGGCGGTTTCGCCCACGGATTGCAAGTGGGCCGGGGCGTCCATGGTCCAGTAACTGCGGCATTCCATGAACATCGTCGCGACGACGTTGTGGCCCGATCCAGTGTCGCGCCAGAGTTCCGCCATCTCGTAGACGGCGGGGTTTTCCGGCGTGCCGTGGACCCAGAGGTGGTGGTGGGGGTCGATAATCTCGCGGGTCGGGTCGAGGATGGGTTCCTGCACCTGTGCCAGCCAGTCGTCGCGCAGTTCCATCCCGGCGGTCCAGCCGGGGTAGCGTCCGCCTGACGTGTTCATCGCTCTTCCCTCTTCTTGTAGCGTCGCACCAGCCCTTCCTGCGCGACCGAGGCGACCAGCTGGCCGTCGGGGCTGTAGACCGCGCCGCGGTTGAAGCCGCGCCCGCCGCCGGTGAAGGGGCTGTCGAGCGCGTAGAGGTGCCAGTTCTCGAAGCGGATCGGGGCGTGGAACCACATGGCGTGGTCGAGGCTGGCGGTGACGACGCCGCCGACGAACCAGGACAGGCCGTGCTGGCGCAGCGAGGAGCCGAGCAGCATCATGTCGCTGGCATAGGCGAGCAGGCAGTGCTGCATCATCTCGGACTGGCCCGCTGCCGCGGCCATGCGGAACCAGAGGGTGTTGCGGTCGTCGAGCGGCTTGGGGTCGAAAAGGTCTTGCGGGCTGACCTCGCGGATTTCGATGGGGCGCGGGCGCAGGAAATCGGCGCGGTGGCTTTCGCGGATGCGGTCGGCCAGCGGCGCGCGGATCTCGGCCTGGCTGGGCAGGCCCTCGGGGCCGGGGACGTCGGGCATCGGGTGCTGGTGGCTCCAGCCCTCTTCGGCGTCGTGGAAGGAGGCGGAGAGGTTCAGGATCTGCTTGCCGTGCTGCATCGCCACCACGCGGCGGGTGGTGA
>JAGRMS010000051.1:0-7558 GCA_020441135.1 Pseudooceanicola sp. | reverse complement strand
TCGCCGGGGCGGATGAAATAGGCGTGCAGCGAGTGGCAGAGCCGGTCCGGCACGGTGCGGTAGGCGGCCATCAGCGCCTGGGCGATGACCTGTCCGCCGAAAATGCGCATGGTGGTCTCGCCGCCGCCGCCAACACCGCGAAACAGGTCCACCTCGAGCTGCTCGATGTCGAGCAGGTTCAGGAGTTCTTCAGCGGGATCAACCATCTGCGGTCGCTTCCTCACGTTGGCGGGCATAGGCGATGAAGGTGTCGAAGCTGGCGGGGTTGGCCATGCTGTCGCGGTTCACCACCTTGGCGGGGTCGCCGCCGAGGAGGAGTTTCTTGACCGGGACTTCCAGCTTCTTCCCTGACAGCGTGCGTGGAACCTCGCGGATTTCCACGATCTCGTTCGGGACAAAGCGGGCCGAGACGGCGGTGCGGATGGCGGTGTTGATCTTGTCCTTGAGCGCATCGTCCAGGGTAACGCCGGCCGCCGGGACCACGAAAAGCGGCATGAAGCTGTCGCGGCCGAGGAATTCGAGATCGACGACGAGCGAGTCCGCGATCTCGTCCAACCCCTCGACTGCCTGGTAGATCTCGGCGGAGCCCATGCGCAGGCCCTTGCGGTTGATGGTGGCGTCCGAGCGGCCGTAGATGACCGAGCCGCCTTCGGGCGTGATCTCGATCCAATCGCCGTGACGCCAGACGCCGGGATAGGTTTCGAAATAGCTCTCGTGCAGGCGCTTGCCGTCGTCGTCGCCCCAGAAGCGCAGCGGCATCGAGGGGAGCGGTTCGGTGCAGACCAGTTCGCCGACCTGGTTGAAGTGCTCTTTCCCGTCCTCGTCATAGGCGCGGACGGCGTTGCCGAGGAAGCGGCACTGCATCTCGCCCAGGCGCACCGGCATCAGGGGATTGCCGCCGACGAAGGCCCCGGCGAGGTCGGTGCCGCCGGAAATGGGGGCGAGCCAGAGGTCTTGCTTTACCGCGTCGTAGATCCAGCGGTAGGCGTCCTCGGACAGCGGCGAGCCGGTGGCGCCAAGGGAACGGAGGTGCGAGAGGTCGAGCACCTCGCCAGGCCGGATACCGGCCTTGAGGCAGGTGCCGAAGAAGGCGGCCCCGGCGCCGAGGTAGGTCACGCGGTTGTCGGCGGCGAAGCGCCAGAGGGCCAGCAGGTCGGGCTGGTTCGGGGCACTGTCGAACAGTGCAACGGTCGCGCCGCGGGCCAGCGGGGTGAACTGCGAGTTCCACATGATCCAGCCCGAGGAGGTCATCCAGCAGTAGGTGTCGGCCTCGGTGAAGTCCTGGTGCAGCGACTGCTTGGCGGATTCGACGACGATGCCGCCCTGCCCGTGCAGGATCGGCTTGGGATTGCCGGTGGTGCCCGAGGAATAGACGATCCAGAGGGGGTGGTCGAAGGGAACCTTTTCCGGTTTGAACTCAGCGGGTTCCGAGAGGATGTTGGCCCATTCGGTGGCCCCCTCCGGCAGGTCGCCCGCGACGGGAATCCAGATACGTTGTTCCAGCGTCGGCAGGCCGCTGGCGATGGTGTCGAGCACCGCGCGGCGGTCGATCGGCTTGCCCGCGTGGGTGTAGCCGTCCTGCGCGATCAGCACCTTGGGTTCGATCTGGCGGAAGCGGTCGAGGATGGCCACGTGCCCCATGTCGGGGGCGCAGAGCGACCAGATCGCGCCCAGCGAAGCGGTGGCGAGAAAGGCGATGATCGCCACCTCGGTATTCGGCAGAATGGCGACGACGCGGTCGCCCTGCCCTACGCCCATGCGCCGCAGGTTGGCGGCGACGCTGGCGACCTGCGCGCGCAGCTGCGCCCAGGTCAGCATCTTGTCGCCGAAGGTTTCCGAATGGACGATCAGCGCGGGCTTGTCCGGCGTGCGGTCGGCCTGGCGCAGGATCACCTCGGCAAAGTTGAGCCGCACGCCCGGAAACCAGACCGCGCCCGGCATCTTGCGGTCGGCCAGCACGGTGCCGACATCATCGGGCGCGCCGATCCCGAAATACTCCCAGATCGAGCGCCAGAAGGCGTCGAGGTCGGTGACGCTCCAGTCCCAGAGGTCCTGGTAGCTGTCAAAGGCAAGGTCGCGTTCGGCAAGCCAGCGCATGTAGGCGGCGAGCGTCGAGGCGTTGGCGCGTTCGGACGATGGCGTCCAGAGGATCGGTCGGGTCATGCGGTGAGGGCCTGGTGGACAAGGGCCTTGAGCTCGGCCCGGCAGGGATAGCTGCTGGAGGGCGAGAGTTGGGTGAAGAAGACGACCGACATATCCAGTTCGCGGTCGAGCCAGAACATGGTCGAGGCCATGCCGCCCCAGCTGAAGTCGCCGACGCTGCCCGGCACGCGGACGCGGCCCGGATCGAGCACGACGGAACCGCCGAGGCCGAAGCCCATGCCTTCCATCGGCTGTTCGGCGAAACTCTTCGGCCCCATCGAGGCGATGTCGCCGGGAAGGTGGTTGCGCATCATGAAGGCGAGCGTTTTCGGGCCAATCAGGCGCGTGTCCCCCGCCGTGCCGCCCCGGCGCAGCATCTCGACGAACTTCATGTAGTCGTCGATGGTGCCGACCAGCCCGCCGCCGCCGGATTCGCAGGCGGGTTTCTCGAAGGCCGACGATCCGGCCTCATCCGCCAGACGCAGGGTGTCGCCGCCGCTTTTCTTCTCGTTCAGCGCGATGGGGCTGCCCGAGAGGGGCGTGTAGAGCGAGGCGAAGCGGTCGACCTGGTCGGGGCGGACGATGAAGCTGGTCTCGGTCATCTCGAGCGGTTCAAAGATGTGGGTCTTTAGGAACTCGCCCAGCGAGAGCCCCGAGACGACCTCGACCACGCGGCCCAGGATGTCGATGCCGACGGAATATTCCCAGCGGCTGCCGGGCTGGAAGGCCAGCGGCAGGGCGGCGGCGCGGTCGGCCATTTCGGCGAGAGGGGTCAGGCCGTGAAAGTCGATGCGGTGCTGCTCCATTTCCTTCGCCGCGAGACCGGGGTTGAAGGCGTAGGTCATGCCCGAGGTATGGGTCATCAGCTGGTGCAGCGTCGGCACGCGGGCTGGCTCGGTCTGGTCGATCCGGGTTGCGCCGGGCACCAGTGCGCGCATGTCGCGGAAGGCGGGAATGAAGTCGCTGACCGGGGCGTCGAGATGGAACAACCCAAGCTCGACCAGCATCATGATCGCGGCCGAGGTGATCGGCTTGGTCATCGAATAGATGCGCGCCACGGTGTCGCGTTCGAACGGCAGATCGTTCTCGACACTGCGCAGCCCGGCGGCGTTGAACCAGACCTCTTCCCCGCCGCGGGCGATCAGGACGGAACTGCCGGCAAATCGGCGGTCTTCGACGTAGCGGTCCATCCAGGCGTTGATGCGCTCCAGGCGGGCCGGGTCGAAACCCTTGCTGGCGGGAGAGACGGTGTGCATCTTGGTCGGTCCTTTCCATTGCGCCCCGCCCGAGGTTTCGGGACGGGGTCCGGCGCGGCCAAGCCGGGCGATGCCCCGGCGCAAGGGTTTTCGCACGGGACGTTTGACATCCCCGTCCTGGCCGTCGTTCATGATGCCCCCATCATTCGTTGCATGGCTGGCCGCGTCTCGTCGGTGAACCAGCCGGTGTAGGGTTGTGCCATGGCCTCGCGGATGCGGGCGATGGCATGTCTCCGGATCTGCCGCTTGATCGCGCCATAGGCGAGCGGCGGCAGCGCCGCCAGTTCGCGGGCCTTGGCCGTGGCGGCGCCCAGCACGTCCTCGGCGATCTCGTCGATGAACCCCTGCGCCAGCGCGGCGTCGGCGCGGATCGGCTGGCCGGTCAGCATCAGGCGGCGCAGCGTGTCGGGGGCAAGGGCGTCGCGGGCGATTTCCATCGGACCGGCGGGGAAGTCGGCGCCCACGCGCACTTCGGCGAGGCCGAACTGGGCCCGTGCGGTCGAGACGCGCCAGTCGGCACCGAGGACGAAGAACAGTCCCCCCGCGATGGCGGCGCCGGTGACGGCGGCGACGACGGGCTTGGGGAAGGCGTAGTAGGCCAGCAGATCCTCGTTCAGCGCGCGGACAATCTCGGCCTCGCCACGGGCATCGAAGGCTTGCGCCTCCTTGAGGTCGAGGCCGGCGGAGTAGACCTTGAAGGGGCTGGTGAGAACGACGGCACGGGTCTGCGGATCCCGCTCGAGATCGGCCAGCGTGGCCGCGAAAGCGTCGAGAAACTCCGCCGAAATCGCGTTGACCGGCGTGCGGTTGAGGGTGAGGCCGGTCAGGCCCTCGCCCATGTCATGACGTTGAACCAGTTCCATTTTGTCTCCCTGATCTGGCGCAGGATTGACTTGCGCCGGACCCTGCCACAGGCTGAACCCTGCCACGCAAGCGGCGGGGGCGAAAGCGGAAAACGGAAGGTCGCGATGAAACTCTACTTTGCTCCGAACACCCGCGCGGTGCGGATCGCCTGGCTGCTGGAAGAGCTGGGGCTGGACTATGATCTGGAGCGGATGACGCTGGGCGACAAGGCGATGCGCGCGCCGGATTACCTGGCGGTCAATCCGATGGGGCGGGTGCCGACGCTGGTGGACGGGGAGGTGACGATCTCGGAGTCGGGCGCGATTGTCGAATACCTGCTGGCGCGGCATGGCAAGGGGCGGCTGGTGCCTGCCGTGGAGACGCAAGACTTCGCGGCCTACCTGCAATGGCTGCATTTCGCGGAAGGCATGATCATGCCGCAGATCAACGTCATCATGGTCGAGACGGTGTTCCTGCCGCCCGAGCGGCGCAACGAGGTGAACGTCAAGCGGGCGATGAAGCTGTTGAACCAGATGCTGGGGGCGGTGGATGCGCATATGGCGGGGCGGGAGTTCCTGGCGGGTGATTTCTCGGGGGCGGACATCATGTGCGGGCACGCGGTGATCGTGTCGGAACGGTTGGGGGCGGATCTGTCGGACAAGGTGAACCTGCCGCCCTATATCGCGCGGTTGTCCGGGCGCCCTGCCCTCCAGAAGGCGCGGGCGTTGTGAGCGGGCCGGTCGCGCTGGTCGTCGGGGCGGGCGACTACATCGGCGCGGCGATTGCGAAACGCTTCGCGCGGGGCGGTTTCACCGTCTGCGTGGCGCGTCGGAACGGCGACAAGCTGGCGCCGCTGGTGGCCGAGATCGAAGCGGCGGGCGGCGTGGCGCATGGGTATGCGATGGACGCGCGGCTGGAGGAGAGCACGAAGGAGGTCTTCGCGCGCATCGAGGCGGAGGTCGGGCCGCTGGAGGTGGTGATCTTCAACGTCGGCGGCAATGTGCGTTTTGCGGTGGGCGACACGACCGAGCGGGTGTTCCGCAAGGTCTGGGAGATGGCCTGTTTCGCCGGTTTCCTGACCGGGCGCGAGGCGGCGGGCTACATGGTGCCGCGCGGGCGGGGTGCCGTGTTCTTCACCGGGGCCTCGGCCTCGATGCGGGGCAATCCGGGCTATGCGGCCTTTGGCGCGGCGAAGGCAGGCTTGCGGTCGTTTGCCCAGACCTTGGCGAAGGAGATCGGACCCAAAGGTATCCATGTGGCGCATCTGGTGATCGACGCGGGCGTGGACACGGCCTTTGTGCGGGAACGCATCGCGGCTTCGGGGCGCGACCCGGAGGCGCTGCCGCCCGACAGCCTGATGAACCCGGAGTCGGTGGCGGAAGCCTATTGGGCGCTCTACCAGCAGAAGCGGGACGGCTGGACCTTCGAGCTGGACCTGCGGCCTTTTGCGGAGACGTGGTGATGATCGAATTCTACTACGATTTCGGCAGTCCGAATGCCTATCTCGTCCACAAGGTGCTGCCGGGGGTCGCGGGCGATCAGCCCGTCGAATACCGGCCAGTGCTGCTGGGCGGCGTGTTCAAGGCGACGAACAACCAGAGCCCGATCACGGCCTTTGCCGGGGTGAAGGGGAAGAACGCCTATCAGTTCCTGGAAATCCGGCGGTTCATCGAGCGGCACGGGCTGGCGTTCAGGATGAACCCGCATTTTCCGGTCAACACGCTGATGCTAATGCGCGGGGCGGTCTTCGCCTCGGGCAAGGACTGGGAAGCAGCCTATGTCGACGCGGTGTTCGACGCGATGTGGGTTGACGGCGAGAAGATGGACGATCCGGCTACGGTGATGCGGGTGCTGGACGCGGCGGGCCTGCCCGCGGCAGAGATCGCGGCGGGCGTGCAGGCGGATGACGTCAAGCAGGGGCTGATCGCGGCGACCGAGGCGGCGGTGGCGCGGGGCGTGTTCGGCGCGCCGACGATGTTCCTGGGCGACGAGATGTTCTTCGGCAAGGATTCGCTGTCCGACCTGGCCTGGCGGCTGGGGGCCTAGACCGTCAGCGCCGCCAGCGCGACGCGGCGGCCTTCGCTGACCAGCACGTTGTAGGTGCGGCAGGCGGCGGGGGAGTTCATCGCCTCGACCCCGATCCCCGCGGTCTCGAGCGCCTCGCGGAAGTCCCTTGGCAGGTGCGCGACCTCTGCCCCCGTTCCGACGAAGATCACGTCGACCTTTCCGGCAAGCGCCAGCAGCGGGACGGTGTCGGCATAGCCGCCCCAGAGCGACGTTCCGCTGGTCCCGGTCAGCACCGCGCCTTCGAACACCTCGCCGCCGATGCGGAAGAAGCCGGGGCCGTAGCCGTCGACGGGCCGGGCGGCGCCAAAGTCGATCTCGGTCATGCGCATGGGTGTCTCCTTCAGTGCCAGAGCGGCAGTCCGAGAACCGCCGAGGTCGCGATGATGCCATAGGCGACGGCGCGGAACATGCCCTCGCGCGCCGGGTCGAAGAGACGGCCGCCCAGCCAGTTCACGGCCATGTAGGGCACCGACAGCAGCAGTCCCGCGATCATCGCGCCAGCCTGGAGCAGGCCAAAGGCGGCAAGGACAGAGATCATCAGCAGGTCGATCATCACGAGATAGAGCGTCAGGTTGGCGCGGATGGCCGCCACGGGCAGCAGGCTCGCCATGTAGAGCATGATGACCGGCGGACCGGCCAGCCCCACCGCGCCCGCAAGCGCGCCGCCAAGCGCGCCGGTGCCGACGGTCAAACGGGGTGTCAGGCGTCCGCGGTAACGCCAGCCCGCCATCAGCGCGGCGAGCAGGCCGAGGACCGCAAGCGAGACGAGCCAGCCGAACAGTTCGGCCGGCATCCGGGACAGGGCGAAGACCCCAAGCGGCAGGCCGATCAGCGCGCCGAGCGTCAGCCGCGCCACGTCGGGCCGGGCGGCGGCGCGCCAGGCTCCGGGGATATTGGGGATGGGGCCGAGCAGTTCGACCGAGATCATGAAGGTGATCGCCGCCACCGGGTCCAGCACCGTGCTGGCCACCGGCATGATGACCATCGCGCTGCCGAAGCCCGCGAAACCGCGCACGACCCCGGCGACCGAAACCGCGAGGACCAGCCAGCCGAGCCCCGGCAGCGCCAGGACGTCGGCCAGGGCGTCAGGCATCGATGTCGGCGTAGCGGGTGCCCGCCTTGGCGTCGGGCCTTGACCAGTCGCGTTTGACGCCGAGCATCAGGACGATGTTCTTGGCAATGTAGATCGACGAATAGGTGCCGACGACGATGCCCCAGGTGATCGCGAAGACAAAGCCGCGGATCACGTC
>JAGRMS010000426.1 GCA_020441135.1 Pseudooceanicola sp. | reverse complement strand
ACTGGTTGAAGGCATAGGCCACGTCCTCTTCGTCCTGATCGGCCGGGATCACGCGGAACATCTCTTCTGTGATCGACTTTAGCGGGGTCTCGCGGCGCGAGGCCATCAGTCGGCCCAGCGAGACGTTGCCGATGGGATGCAGGCGCGGATCGACCAGCACGACGTGATAGAAGGCATCCGGCAGCCGGTCCGAGCTGCGCATATGGTCGATGGCCTGCCCGACGTTCCAGTGCTCGGGCGCCATCGCCACCTCGGATTGCATCAGGCGGCCGGCAGAGCCTTCGGGATAGGACAGCGCCAGTTCCACCGCCGCCCGGTCGGCATCTTCCAGGACGTCGAGGATCGCCTCCTGCTGCGGCTCGTCGAGATACTCGACAAGATCCACGACGTCGTCCGAATCCATCTCGCGGACGGCTTCGGCCAGAACCTGCGGCGACAGGTAGCTGATGACTTCCTCGCGGACGCTCTCTTCCAGTTCGGACAGGATTTCGCCGTCGAACTCGCGACCGTAGAGGTGGATCAGCGCCTCGCGCTCGCCCGGATTGATCTGTTCCAGAAGGTCGGCAATGTCGGCCTGATGCAGCGGCTCCATCAGCTCGATCAGGCGGTCGCGGTCGCCTTCCTCGACGGACTCGAGAATCGCCGCAACGACACGCGGCGACAGCGAATAGGCGTCCTCCTCGCGGTCGGTCTCGGGGTTCTCGATCAAATCGTCTGCGTCCATCGGCCACCCCCTTTCCGCACTCGGGCGCAACCTATCGGAGACAGAGCCGGGAAAACAGCGTCAAATCCGGAATTTACCGCGCGTTTTGCGACAGATACTGTGGCGCGGGGCGGATGGGACGAGAGAGGCCAATGTGAATAGCGAAACCACGATCCTGACCGGCCATGTCCTGTGTTTCACCCGCTCGCCCTTCGAGGGCAACCCGGCGGGCGCGGCGCGGGTCGAGGAGGCCGTGGCAATTTCCGATGGCAAGATCGCCACGGTTGGCGGCCTGGCGGCGCTGAAAGCGGCGCATCCGGGGGCCAAGGTGGGGAACCATGCAGGCAAGGTGATCCTGCCGGGTTTCGTGGATGCCCACGCACATTATCCCCAGACCGCGATCATCGCCAGCTGGGGCAAACGGCTGATCGACTGGCTGAACACCTACACCTTCCCCGAGGAAATGCGCTTCAGCGACGCCGCCTATGCCGCTGAAATCGCGTCGCGATACCTGGACCTGATAACGGCGAACGGGACAACCACCGTCTGCTCCTACTGCACCATCCACCCCGAGAGCGTGGACGCCATCTTCGCCGAGGCGCAGCGGCGCGGGATGCGGATCGCGGCGGGGAAGACCTGCATGGACCGTGACACCGCGCCCGAAGGTCTCCTTGATACGGCGCAATCGGCCTATGACAACAGCCTTGCCTTGTTGAAGCGCTGGCATGGGCTCGACCGTCTGACCTACGCCATCACCCCGCGCTTTTCGCCGACTTCTACACCGGAGCAGCTGGAGGCTTTGGGCGCGCTTTGGGCGGAACACCCAGGCTGCCTGATGCAGACCCACCTGTCGGAACAGACCGACGAGATCGACTGGGTTCTGGGCCTCTACCCGCAAGCGCGCGACTACCTCGACACCTACGAACGCTTTGGCCTGCTGGGTGCGCGCGGCCTCTACGGCCACGCAATCCACCTGGAACCGCGCGAACGCGACCGCCTGCGCGAGGTGGGCGCGGGGCTTGTGCATTGCCCGACATCAAACACCTTCATCGGCTCGGGCCTCTTCGACATGGACGGGCTGATGCGCGAAGGCCAGCGGATCGCGCTGGCGACCGATACCGGGGGCGGTTCCTCTTTCTCGATGCTGCGCACCATGGCGGCGGCCTACGAGGTCGGCCAGCTGAAGGGGCGCGCCCTGCACGCCGCCGAACTGCTCTGGCTCGCCACCGCAGGGTCGGCGCGGGCCCTGCACATGGGCGACCGCATCGGCACCGTCGCACCGGGCATGGAGGCCGACCTGATCGTCCTCGACCCCGCCGCCACCCCGGCGTTGGAGCAGCGCACGGCCTGCGCGCAGGATTTGTGGGAGACGCTCTTTGCCACCATCATGCTCGGCGACGACCGCTGCATCACCGAGGTGCGAATCGCCGGGCGGGTCGTTGCAGGCGGCGGGGCAAGCCCCGCCCTACGACAGGATTGAGCGCAGAGGGGGCGCTGCCCCCGCCGTCCGTCCCGGGCGGCCCCCCGGAGATATTTGGAAAGAGAAGAAGCAACTGGCGCGCTCCTCGCGGGTTGACGCAAGCACCCCGGCGGGAGTAAAGCCCGAGGGACCACGTGGCGATTTGATACCGGATTGCGGGCCACGCTAAACAAGCCGCTAAAAGGTCAGGATGAAAGGCCCCTTTCGCTTGACCCGCGTCTGGGGCTTTTTCATTGCGCCCGTCAGGGCCGGAAGGAAGGAACATGAAGGACTGGAGCAAGCGCACCAAGGCGGTGCATGGCGGCATCCGCCGCAGCCAGTATGGCGAACTCAGCGAGGCGATCTTCCTGACGCAGGGCTTCGCCTATGACAGCGCCGAACAGGCCGAGGCGCGGTTCATCAAGGCGGGTGACGACGAGTTCATCTATGCCCGCTACGGCAACCC
>JAGRMS010000425.1 GCA_020441135.1 Pseudooceanicola sp. | reverse complement strand
CCTGAGCTACGCCCGCGTTCCGTTGCAGCGAGATATAAAGATGCGGGTGGCTTCGCAAGAGGAAAATCGCGCTTTCGGCAAAGAAAAGTCCGGTCAATCCAGGAGGGCCGCGATGGCCCGCGCGGTGCGCAGGTTGCGGCCTGTCGTGGCGGTGCCGAGCACCTTGTCGATCTTGTTGGCCAGGGCGGAACGGCCGATGCCATCCGGCGCGTGCAGGTAGGCGGCGTCGGGTCCGAGTGCCAGGCACTCGGACCCGGCCCTGAGGGCCGCCAGGAGGTCTTTGTCGAATGCCGGCTTGTCCAGCAGCCAGAAGACATGCGCATGGCGAAGGTCTTCCGGCTTGAAGGGGCAGGCGTCGAGCGTCTTGCGGAAGGCGGCAGCAGTCTGGACGATGATCCTCGGCGTGAGGCCGCAGGAGGTCTTGAGGGCGTCCGACAGCGCGGCGGCCAGCGCGTCGGGGGCGCCCTGCACCTCGAACACCAGGTTGCCCGAGGCGATGTGGGTGCGGACCGACTGCCAGCCCAGTCCTTCGGCGGCGCTGCGCAGGTCGGCCATCGGCAGGCGGTTGCCGCCGCCGACGTTGATGCCGCGCAACAGGGCGACGTGTCGGGTCACAGGATGGCGTGGCCCAGCAGGCCGAGCGCCGAGAGGACGATCATCGTGAAGGTCAGGACCATGCCGGGGCCCCGCAGGGATTGCCGGGGGACGGGGCCGGTGAAGGCGGCGGCGTGGAGGAGCCGGCCGGTCAAAAGGCAGAGGCCGAGCAGGTGGACGGCGAGGGAAGGGGCTCCCTGCAGTTCGGTCAGCAGAAGGAGGACCAGGCCGAGGGGGACGTATTCTGCGCAATTGGCGTGGCCGCGGATGCGGGCGATCAACTCGGCCTCGCCGGCATCGCCGAGAGAGGCCCTGAAGCGGATGCGGCCGGCGATCACGCGGGCGCTGAGCCAGACGTAGAGCAGGGCGAGCAGGGCGGCGTAGATCGGGGTGATGGCGGGCGTCATGGGGGGCCTTTCCGGGGCTGGATCACCGGGGAGATTAGCGGCGCGGGGGGAGGCGCGGAAGACCGGATTGCGGGTGGAGAATCGCGCCGTCGAGGGCGTCGAAGAGGGGTCGGAAAAATGTCCTAGCTAGGACAGGGTGGCAAGGCAATGAAATATAACGATTTTCTCAGAATGACGATTCCGGGTGCCGTTTTGTTCCCAGTTTCGGGCGGGGTGGGATCGCGTTGCGCGCCCGCGGCGCGCATGCACGCCGTGCGGAAGTATCCGGTTCGGAAAGAAGACAAGCCTCCCGCCCCTGGTTTCTTCTCTTTCCAAATATCTCCGGGGGAGTCGACCGCAGGGAGACGGGGGCAGCGCCCCCCTGAATCCCCTCCGCCACGCTGCGGGGGCCGGCGGGGCGAGCCCCGCCCTACGTCGGCCCGGGCTGCCGGATCCAGCGACAGCGCGGGTTTGGCGGGCAGTTGTATCCTTGCACGATTGCCGGCGATCAGCCGACGTTCTCGGCAACCGCCTTGTCCAGCGCCTTCTGGATCGCGGACTTGTTGTCCTTGAGCAGGGTGGCGACGATCTTGTCCGCCGCACCGCTGGCGGCCAGCTTGTCGGAGAGCTTCTGGGCGACCGCGGCTTCCTTCTCCTTGCCGGACAGGTTCTTGAGCGCGTCCCCCGCCGCGCTGACAAGCGCGTCCAGCCCTTCGGTGGTATGCAGCCAGCTGGTCACGGCCTTCATCACGGTTGCAATCGAGGCGCGCAGGGCGGTGGCGGCGACCAGCCGGGCGACCTCTTCGCGGCCAAGCTGGTCGATGTAAATCTGGCACCACTTGAAGCTGGCATCGTTGCCGCGCAACAGCGTGTCGACGATCTTCGGCCCCCATTTCTGGATGTACTTGCCAAGGAAATTCGACAGCGGCTTGCCGACCTTCGACATGATGGCCCCGCCAAGCGCGCCGGTGGCCGCGCCCATGTAGGTGTCGCGGATGACCGCATAGCTGATCTGCGCGGCGCTGCGCTTTTCGCCGGCAAAGACATTGCCGACCTCGTTGGCGGCCGACCTGACCAGCGCCGATCCCGCGCCGACCGCTGCGCCGAGTTCGGCGGCGGTGAAGGCCGCCGGGGCCGCCGCCGCCGCGCCGCCGGTTGCCAGGGCCGCGGCGAGGATGAAACAGCCGTCGCGGGTGATCTCGAGGAATTTCACCGTGTCGGTAGAGCCGTCCGTCATCTTGGTCCGGTAGGTTTCAGCCGCCTTCACATAGGCCTTCATCGCATTCTCGGCCTCGCCCATCGCAAGGACGACCTTGAAGAAGTCGCCGGCCTTGATGGCCTTCTGCACCTTGCCGATGGCCTTGGAGGTCTTGTTCATCTCGGCCGTGGGCATTTTCGCGCCGCTGCGGTTCTCGACGATGGTCGCCATCATGCCGGTCAGCCACCCCTGATTGTTGGCGATGTCCCACATGTATTCGTAGTCGTCGTCATAGGTCTTCTTGAGCGCGACAAGCTTGGGCAGGAACTTTGTCTCCATCACCTTGACCACGTCGCGCTTTGTCGCGTCCCATTCGGCGTCGGGAATGTTGAAGGTCATCCCGGCGAACTTGATCGAGCGCAGCTTTTCCTTGGGGTCGAGGATCACCAGCGTGTCGCCGGGCAGCACCTTGTCGGCATACTTGCGCTTGACCCGCAGGGACTTGTTTTGCGGCAGGTTCCAGGTGGTGTTCCAGTCCTTGACGCCATACTTGCGCATGACCGTCTTGAAATTCTCGTTGTTCTTCAATTTGTGCGTCAGGAACATCAGGGCACTCCTGTCGATAGGAAAGGGCAAGGACCGGCAAGGGGCGGAGACGCGGGTCTCGCCCCAAGCGCAAGGTCGCCCGGATCGCCAGGGCGACCTATGAATTAATTCACAGACAGGACGAATCGGTGCGATTCCGCGCAGAGTTCAATCGGCGCGTGTGATGCAGGTCGGCGAGACCTCCATCCGGCGCGGGGCGCCGGGGCGGCGATCCGGCGATCCAGTGGTCGGGTGGTCGGGTGCGCCCCGGCCTACTCCAGCTCCACCAGCAGATCCTTCGCGTCGATCTGGCTGCCCGGGGTGACATGCACCGCCTTCACGGTGGCGTCGCGGTCGGCGTGGATGCCGGTTTCCATCTTCATCGCCTCGATGGTCAGCAGCAGGTCGCCCGCCTTGACCTTTTGCCCGGCCTGCGCTCCGACGCTGGCCACCACGCCCGGCATCGGCGCGCCGATGTGGTTGAGGTTGCCGGTGGCGGCCTTCGGCCTTGCGGCGGTCTGCGCCTTGACGGCGCGGTTCGGGACGCGGATCACCCGCGGCTGGCCGTTCA
>JAGRMS010000424.1 GCA_020441135.1 Pseudooceanicola sp. | reverse complement strand
GCATTCCCGACCTGCGGGCGTTCTTCGACAGCGACCTGCGCTGGCTGCGGCACTACGGGTTCGCGAGCCTCGACGTGCCGACCCTGCATGGCGGTCTGTCGCGCTGAGTCCTTGCGTGGCGCTTGCGGGACGGACCGGCGATGCCTTGCTGCGTGGCCGGTCGTGAGGGGACGTTCCGCATACCGTTCGCGCGGACGCCGGTCACAGCCAGAAGCTTTCCGCCTTGCCCGCGCGAAACCCGACCGCGGGCATGGTGACACGGGGCACACACGGTCTGCCGTGCCAGCCTGGCAATAGACCCGGCCGTCTCTGCGCCCGAGGTGCCCCAGGTGCAGCCAAAACCCCCGTATCGCGTTCCAGGAAGGGCCGGGCCGTTGATCGCGTGGGGTGGTTCGGCCCGCGTGCCGCTGTCGGTCATGTCGGCAGGGGGCTGAAGGTCGCCGAAATCCGCCTGCGTCGCTGTTGCGCATGGAGCGGGCCTGTAACCCGCCTGGGCGTTGAGGAGGCCGTCGGTCGGCCTCGAGCATGATGGCCGGGAGAGGGGCCGGGGCCGGACGCCGTGTCCGGTTCTCGCCGAAGGACGCGCCGCGATGGCATCCGGCGTTTCCCGCGCGGCACCATCCGCCCGTTGCCGCTGCATCGGGAGCCGCGCAGCGTTCGCGGTCGAGCCGGGGCAGCGACGGGTCGGCCCCGCGGGCCACCGACGTTTCGAAGCCACTCTGGGCCTGATCGACCTCGACATCCGGGCCGTGTGCCGAAAGCCCGCCGTTGCGAATTGCGGGACGCCCCGGGAATGGCCCTGGCGAGTTGACCAGGTAATTGGACAAATGTAACACGATAGTGAACCAACTGGGGGCGGACGCGATGTCTAGCGTGCCGATGACCGCATTCTCTCACGGGTTTCCCCCGATGCGCGTCGCGTGCGGCGCAGGCTGCCTGGACGGGCTGGCCAATGCCCTGGCCCGCGCGGGCGTCGGCCGGCCCCTGATCTGCTGCGGCCCGACGCTCGCCCGCGATCCCGGCGGGCTGGCTCGGCTGCTTGGCTTTCTCGACGGGGTGGTCTGCACCGTCTTCGACGGGGTGACGCCACACAGCACGATTCCAAGCGTGACAAGGGCGGTCGGCCTTGCACGGGAAGCGGGCGTGGATGGCATCCTCGCGTTCGGCGGCGGATCGGCGGTTGTGACCGCACGGGCGGTCGCCATCGGCCTGGCCGAGGACGCGCCGTTTCACGCACTGGCGACGCGGGCCGAGGGCGGCCGGATCGTCAGCCCCAGGCTGGCCCGTCCCAAGTTGCCCGTCTTCGTTGTCCAGACGACGCCGAACACCGCTTCGGTCAAGGCCGGCACCGCCGTGAAGGATACGGAGACAGGTCGCCGCCTGCCGATGTTCGATCCGAAGACGCGGACGCGTGTCCTGTTTCTTGACCCGGTGTTCCTGAACGCGACGCCGCAAGAGGTGATACGCCTTGCGGCCTTGCAGACGCTGTCACAGACGGTCGAGGGCCTGGCGGCCGAGACGCCCGATCCCTTTGCCGTCGCGGCGCTGCGCCATGCGATGGACCTGTTGTCGGAGGCATTGCCGCACTCTGACAGCCCCGACCGCGCCATGATCCTGTCGCAGGCCGCCGTCCTGACGGGCGAGGCGACGGACCATACCGGCGGGGGCGCAATTGCCGCTGCGCTGTCGCATACCATCGCCTCGGTGCTGGATCTGCCGACCGGCGCGGTCGCCGCCCCGATCCTGCCCCACACCATCCGGTTCAACGCCGCAGCCGGCGGGCGGACATTGCAGCGCGCCTTCGGCGGAGAACCGTCGGCGGCCTGCCGCGACCTCATCGCCGCCGCGGGCGGGCCCCTGCGTCTGCGCGATGTTGGCGTTCCGCAAGACAGCCTGCCCGCCATCGCAGAGACCGCGATGTCGGACTACTTCCTCAGCCGCAACCCGATCCCGGTTACGGAGAGTGATGTGCTGCTGGACCTGTTGAGGACGTCCTATTGATCGTGCCGCGAAAGCCAGAGGATTGGCAAGAGGCCGGGCAAAGGTTAAACCAATGCCCCGGGCAGGAGGAATGACATGGTGCGTGAGCGGGGATCTGACAGCGCGCTGTCGCGTAACCGGCTGCGCGACGATCTGCGCGACCGCATCCTCGGCGGCGAGTTCCGCGCGGGCGACCTGCTGCCGTCCGAGCGGTCGCTGGTGGAGACCTCCGGGCTCAGCCGCGGCTCCGTGCGCGAGGCCATCCGCTCGCTCGAGGTCGAGGGCCTGATCGAGACGAACCGCGGCCGCTTCGGCGGCAGCCGGGTGATCGAGCCGCGCCGCGACCGGCTGGTGCATCTGGTCGATATCTTCGTTCGCGCAAAGGGTGTCTCGCTGGCCTCGATGCTGGACTGCCGGGCCGCGATCGAGCCGATGATGGCGCGGCTGGCCGCGCGCAACATGACCCCCGCCGCGCTGGCGCGGCTGGAAGAGCTGAACCAGGCGTTCCACGACAATGTCGGCGCGCTTCAAGACTATCGCCGCATCAACTACGAATGGCACCTCGAAGTGGCCCGCATCGGCGGGAACGAGCCGCTGATGGCGCTGCTGGAACCGATCCTGAACCTTGCCCGCGATTCGACCGAGTACGAACGGGTCACGACCCCGCCCAACCGCCTGCGCGCCATTGCCGCCCATGACGAGGTGATGGCGGCGCTGCGCACCGGGGACGAGGCCGGCGCCGCTTTGGCAATGGAAGCGCACCTGATAAGCTACGCGCGCCTCACCCGGGATAGTGAAGGTTAAAGGTCTTACCATTGACGAGCCTTTCTGCGCCGTGCTAGGCAAATCCCGGCACAGGCGACAGAATGGCAGGGATATCGTGCGGTCATCGGTTAAACCAATAATCGCCGGGGCGGCGTGGTGACAGTCGGCAAACCGTTGGCCGGGCTGCGTGTCCTGGACCTGTCGAAGGTGCTCGCCGGCCCGCTCTGCGCGCAGTATCTGTCCGACATGGGGGCCGAGGTCATCAAGGTCGAACCGCCCGGCACCGGCGACGACACGCGGGGCTGGCCGCCGTTCCGCGCGCCCGGCCTTGGCGCCGTGTTCATGAGCGCGAACCGCGGCAAGCGCAGCATCGCCGTGGACCTGAAGACGGAAGCGGGCCGGGCGGTGGTGCATGACCTTGCGCGGCGTAGCGACGTGGCCATCGAAAGTTTCGGCACCGGCGTGGCCGAGCGCCTGGGGATCGACCGCGCCACCCTCAGTGCCGTCAATCCGCGTCTAATTCACTGCTCGATCTCGGGCTTCGGGCGCGAGGGGCCAATGCGCGAGGCGCCCGGCTACGACGTCGTCCTGCAAGCCTTCAGCGGGATGATGGCCCTGACCGGCGAACCCGGCGGTGCCCATGTCCGCAGCCCGATCTCGCCCATCGACCAGACGACGGGCATTCACGCGCTGTCCGGCATCCTTGCCGCGCTTTATGCCCGCGAAGCCACGGGCCAGGTCGAATCGGTCGAGGTGTCGCTGTACGAGACCGCCGTCGCGCTGCTTGGCTACAACCTGCAAAGCTTCTGGGAGAAGGGCGTTCAGCCCGATCGCTGCGGGTCGAGCCATGAATCGCTTTGTCCCTATCAGGCTTTCCAGGCGCGGGACGGCGCGGTGATGATCGGCGTGGCCAATGACGCGCTGTGGCAGCGGTTCTGCACGGTCGCGGGGCTTGGGGATATCGTGGACGATCCGCGCTTTGCCACCAACGCCCGGCGCGTCGCGCATCGGACCGAGACGCTGGGCCGTGTCGGTGCCGCCGTGGCCCGCCGCCCTGTCGCCTGGTGGGACGCCGAACTGGCGAAGGTGCGTGTGCCCTGTTCGCCCATCAACGATCTGCCGGGCCTGCTGGCGCATCCGCATACGCAGGCCAGCGACGTGGTTCTGTCCTACGACAAGCCGGGTGCCGGTGCCCTGAAGGGGATCGCCCATCCGGTGAAGTTCTCCGGCCGGCGCCGCGCTGCGGGCCTGCCGCCGCCGACGCTCGGAGCGGAAAGCGAGGCCATCCTGCGCGAAATCGGCCGCAGCAAGGACGACATCGCCGCATTGCGCGCAAGCGGGGCCGTGAGATGAGCGCAGGGCCAACGTCGGGTTGTGTCGGCCTGGGCATTTGCGCGATAAAAGGTCTGACCATTGACGGCGGCTCGGGATCGGTTTTTAACACTGTCATCGTCGGCGCAGGCCCGGCGTGCTTCCGGAAGGCGCCGGGCGGTTAGGTGATATGATCCGATATGTGGACATATTCAGTTTACATCTGGATTGGCCTTGCGCCTCCAAGATATCGAAATCCCTCATTCCTTGCGCCGGCCGGACCGTCCCTGCCGTAGCCTGAATCTTATAAGTATTGATATAAATCAATTAGATGGACGATATCCTGGCGCGTGCTCGATCCAGCTCTCCAGCGCCGAAACGGAGGATCCGGAGGGGGAGGTGGAAAATCGACGCCCTCCAGGATTTGATCAAGAAATCCAAATACTGCACACAATGATTTTGTATGTGGACAAAAAGTCCAACACGATCTAGGCTCCGGTTGCGACCATGTCGCGCCCGCGCGAACCGGCAAGGCGCTTGGCGCCGGAACGCCTGCGCCGGCCGGGGCGGGGACCGCAAAGGACAAATGCTCCGCCGATCACGGGCACCGGGAGGGTGCGATGCGGCGGAAACCGGAGGAGACCAGAATGACGGAATCATCGGCCTGGCCGGGCCTGCCATCGGGCCCGAAGGGTGCGCCCAACGTGTTGGTCATCATGACCGACGACGTCGGCTACGGCGCGTGCAGCACCTTCGGCGGCCCCATCGAAACGCCGCACCTGGACCGGCTGGCCGCCGAAGGGCTCCGTTATACGCAGTTCCACACGACCGCCATGTGCTCGCCCACGCGCGCATCGCTACTGACCGGGCGCAACCCGCATCATGTCCAGATGGGCCGCATCGCGAACCGGCCGACCGGTTTTGACGGATATACCAGCGTGATCCCGAAATCGGCGGGGACCGTGGCGAAGATCCTTGGCATGAACGGCTATTCGACGGCGATGTTCGGCAAGTCGCACCTGACCCCCGACTGGGAGCTGACGCCGCTTGGCCCCTTCGACCGCTGGCCGACCGGTCTCGGATTCGACTACTTCTGGGGCTTCCCGGGCTTCGACACGAACATGTGGGCCCCCCAGCTGATCGAGAACACGACCTATATCGAGCCGCCGAAGGACACGCCGCTGCGCCATTTCGACGGGTTGCTGGCCGACCGCACCATCGAATGGATCGCTCAGCAGCGCGCCGTGGCCCCGGAACGTCCGTTCTTCGCCTATTACGCCACCGGCACCGCGCACACGCCGCACCACGCGCCGGAAGAGTGGATGCGGAAGTACCGCGGCCGGTTCGACAAGGGCTGGGACCAGATGCGCGAAGCGACCTTCGCCCGCCAGAAAGCCTGCGGCGCCATCCCGCAGGATGCGAAGCTGACCGCCCGGCCGGATGCCGTCCAGTCCTGGGACAGCCTGTCCGAACGCGAGAGGAAGACCGCCGCGCGGCTGATGGAAGCCTATGCGGCCGCGCTCGACTATTGCGATCACGAGGTGGGCCGCGTGCTCGACTCGCTGCGCGAGATGGGCGAGTTCGACAATACGCTGGTGATCTTCATCCAGGGCGACAACGGCGGCAGCGCCGAGGGCGGGCTGGAGGGTTTCCTCTACGAGCAGTCCTGGACCAACGCCCTGCCGGAAGACCCGGACTACGTCTTCGAGAACCTCGACAAGGTTGGCGGACCGGACGCCTACAGCCACTTCCCGGCGGCCTGGGGCTGGGCGATGAACACGCCGTTCCAGTATTACAAGCAGGTCGCCTCGCACTTTGGCGGGATGCGCAACGGCATGGTGATGTCTTGGCCGGATGGCTTCAAGGGCGCCACCGGCGACCGTTCGCAATTCCACCATGTCAGCGACGTGGTGCCCACCGTGCTGGAAGCGGCGGGAATCCGTGCCCCCGGGGTGATCGACGGGGTGGAGCAGGATCCGATGGACGGCATCAGCATGCTCTATTCGGCCGCGCAGGACGGCGCGTCGAAGAAGTCGATGCAACTGTTCGAATGCCTGGAAAACTTCGCGATCTACAAGGACGGCTGGATGGCCAACGTGGTGCCCTCGGAAAACCCCTGGGCCGACATGACCACGCGCAAGCCTTCGCCGGATGCGCGGACGCGGCCCTGGGAGCTTTACCACATCGCGCAGGACTACAGCCAGGCGGTGGACCTTGCGGAAGAAAACCCCGGCAAGCTGGAAGAGCTCAAGGCGCTGTTCTGGAGCGAGGCCGAACGCGAGAAGATCGCGCCGCTGCATGGCCCGATCGAGCGGACGAAGGACAAGCCGATGCTCGCCCGCGGCAAGGACAGCTTCACCTTCCGCCCGGGGGTCAAACGGCTGCACCACGACGCCGCGCCGCTGACGCAGGGCCGCTCGTTCGAGATCGAGGCCGATGTCGAGATCGCGGAAGGGCAGGGCAACGGCGTTCTGGTCAGCCAGGGCAGCAAGTTCAGCGGCTATACCTTCTACATGAAGGACGGCCACCTGGTGTTCCACTACAATGCCGTGCTGCCGAACTGCTTCGAGGTGCGCTCGCCCGCAACCGTCGCCGCGGGACGGCACAGCCTGAAGGTGCGCTTCGACATCGACGAACCGAAGGTCTGCGCCGGGGGCAGCATGACGCTGTTCATCGACGGGCAGGCCGTGGCCGAGGCACGGGCCGCGCGGACGCTGCGCACCTTCTCGAACCAGGACGGCTTCAACGTCGGCTGCGACACGGTCACGCCGGTCTGCCCCGACTACACCATCGCCACCAGCGCCTTCGACGCCCGCCTCGCCACCGTGACCGTTCGCCTGATGTGACGGGGAAAGGACCGGACCCGCGGCCCGCAACGGGCCACGGGTCATCGCAACCGCAAGTGAAGACATGAAAACGGGAGGTTATCATGAAACCCACGACCCTGCTGAAGGCCGCCGCCTTCGCCGCCTTCGCCCTTGGCGCCACCGCCGCCGGGGCGCAGACCTACAGCTTTGACGCCCCCGCCGCCGGGTCGCTGGCCGGGGTCATTCCCCAGACGCTGGCGCAATACACCGCGAAGGATGGCGTGACGCTCCAGGTCGTGACCGACCAGACGTTGGCGCGCTCGCTCATCAACCTCGCCGCGGGCAAGCTCGACATGGCCGTGGTCGTGCCGACCGGCCTTGAATCCCTGCGCAATGCCGCCGAGCCCTACAAGGATCTCGGCGACAACGGCAAGGCGATGGCCGCCAACGTGCGCTCGCTTTTCGGGATTCCGGGCGGGACGTATCACGCCATCGTCTGGGCCGACAGCGGCATCGACACCTGGGCCGACGCCAAGGGCAAGCGGGTGTTCATCGGCCCGGCAGGCGGCGCGGCGAACGATATCTTCATCGGCCTTGCCCAGATCGCCGGGGGGATCGAGGTGGACAAGGATTTCGAACCCGTGCGCGCCCCCTGGGCGGCCTCGTCGCAGTCGTTCCAGGACGGCCAGTTTGACGTGCTGATCGCCTCGGCCGCCATCGGGCAGAAGTCGCTGATGGAGTTGAGCCTCCAGCGGCCGATCCGCCTGCTGGGGGTGGACCCGGCGATTGCCGACAGCGACGGCTACCGCGCTTATCTCAAGAACCTGTCGCTGATGAAGGCGGTCATTCCCGCCGGCACCTATCCCGGCCAGGTCAACAGCGACCAGGACGTGATCACCGCGCAGACCGTGCTGATGATCGGCGTGACCAAGGATTTCTCGGAAGAGGACGCCTACAAGATCACCCGGGCCTATTGGGCGAACCTGGACGACATGAAGGCGGGCAATGCGCTGCTGAAGCCGATCGACGCCTCGGACCCCTTCGCGGGCCTGAACGCGCCGCTGCACCCCGGCGCGATCCGCTACTACGAGGAGGCCGGGATCGCGGTGCCGGCCGACCTGAAACCCTGAACACGGCGCGCGGGCGGCCCGCAACGGCTGCCCGCGTTCCCTGACGAACAGGCCGCACTGCAAGGGTAGGACATGACTCCGCACCGGATCGCCGACGCGCTTCTGTATCTCACCGGCCTCGCCATCGCGACGGTGGGCCTGCTGAACGTCCTGCCCGCCTACGGCCCGATCCCGCGCATCGGACCCTTTCCCATCGAGTGGTTCCGCCCCGTGTTCTTCTGGGGCTGCATGGTCTTCTTCCTGCTGACCGAGCTGCGCGCCTGGCTGACCGCGCCGAACGGCCCGATGAAGCCGCTTATCCTGCTGGTCGCGGCGCTCTTCCTCACCTGGCTCTGTCACGATTTCTACCGGCTCTCGATGCTCCAGATCCGGTCGATCTTCTTCTTCACCACGCGCGAGATGGTGATGGCGCTGGCCGCGGCGGCGCTGGTGTTCTGGGCCTGCTGGCGGCTCTGGGGCCCGGCCATCGCGATCCTCGGCGCGTTCGCCGTCTTCTACCTCGCCACCGGACCCTACTGGCCCGGCATCCTGCGCACCGCGTCCTTCTCGGTCGAGGAAATCATCTCGATGAACGTCTGGTACGGCAGCGCACAGGGCATCCTGGGCGAGGTCATGGGGATCGTCCTGACCACCGTGCTGCCCTTCATCGTGCTCGGCTCGCTGCTGGAAGGCGTCGGCGCGGGCAATTCGCTGATCCGCGTGTCGTTCCAGCTGCTCAGCCGGTTTCGCGGCGGTCCGGCCTATGCCGCCGTTACGTCCTCGGCGCTGTTCGGGACCATTTCGGGTTCGGCCGTCGCCAACGTCGTCGGCACCGGAGTCGTCACCATCCCGATGATCCTGCGGCGCGGCTTCACACCCAGCTTCGCGGGCGCGGTCGAGGCGACGGCCTCGACCGGCGGGCAGATCCTGCCGCCGATCATGGGCGCGGCGGCGCTGGTCATGGCCGATTTCGTCGGCGTCAGCTACGTCACCGTGATGACGGCCGCGCTGCTGCCCGCGCTGGCCTATTACGCCAGCCTGTTCATCTCGATCTACTTCGAATCCGGGCGGCTGGGGATCACCCAGACCGGCGGGATGCCCGAGGAGAAGGCGACGCTCCAGGACTGGCTGAACCTCGTGCTGGTCTTCGGCCCGGTGGTGATCGTTGTGGCGCTGCTGCTCTACGGCCTGTCGCCCGCCGGGGCCTCCATCGCCGCGATCATCGCGCTGGTGCCGCTGTCCTTCATCAACGCCGACGTGCGCCGCCGCCCGGTGCTTTTGCTGAACGCGCTGGCGAACGGCGGGCAGACGGTGGCGGGGCTTGCCATCGCCGTTGCCGTCATTGGCATCATCGTCGCCACCATGTCGGCCACCGGCGTGCCCACCAAGTTCTCGGTCCTGTTGTCCGCCGCCACCGAGACCTCGCTGTTTGCGGCGCTGCTGATTTCGGCGCTTGGCTGTATCGTCCTGGGCATGGGGATGCCGACGTTGCCCGCCTATATTGCCATCGTCGTCGTCATGGGGCCGACCCTGCAACGCCTCGGGCTGGAACCGCTGACCGCGCATATGTTCGTGTTCTTCTTCGGCGTCGCCTCGGCCATCACCCCGCCGGTGGCGATCGCCGCCTATGCCGCCGCCGCGATCGCAAAGGGCCGTCCGCTCGCCACCTCGGTCGAATGCCTGCGGCTGGGGGGCATGATCTTCCTCATCCCCTTCGCCTTCGCCTTCAACCCGGACATGCTGCTGGGCGACGGCGCGGGCACCAACGAACCGATCCACGTCGCCTCGATCTTCCTGCGGCTGATCGTGGCGCTTTACCTGTCGACCACCGCGCTGATCGGCTTTGACAAACGGCACCTGCACCCGCTCGACCGCCTGCTGCGGGTCGGCGCGATGGTGCTGGTCCTGACGCCCATCCCGCTTTACTTCGTCCCCGGGCTGCTGCTGACCGCCGGACTGGCCCTGTTCCAGCGCCTGGGCGGCAAGGCGGCCCCGAACACGCTGGAGCCGGGGCGCGAGAGCCGCTAGGACGACGGCATGAGCGCCTGTTGCAGCACCCTTTCCGGTAGCGGAACCCGCGACGAGACCTTCCTCGCCGCCGCTCTTTCGGTGCCCGTCGCCACGCCCGAAGTGCAGGGCAGGCTGGCCGCGCGGCTGGTCGACATTCCCGCTGGTTTCTTCGACATGGGCGCGCGGCAGTCGCGCTTTCCCGCCGACCTCGACAGCCCCCGCAGGAAGGTGAAGGTTGCCCCCTTCCGCATGGCGCCGGTCAGCGTGACCAACGACGACTTCGCCGCATTCGTCGCCGCCACCGGCTATGCCACCGTGGCCGAACGCGAAGGGTGGAGTTTTGTCTTCCACCTCCTGCTGCAAGACGCCGCCCGCTGGCCGGTCTCGCCACCGGGCACGCCCTGGTGGCGCAGTGTGGACGGGGCCAGCTGGGCCTGCCCCGAAGGACCGGGCAGCGATCTTGCGGGCCGGGGCGATCACCCCGTGGTCCACATCGCCTGGTATGACGCGCTGGCCTACTGCACCTGGGCCGGCTTGCGCCTTCCCTCCGAGGCAGAGTGGGAACGCGCCGCCCGGGGCGGGCTGGTGCGGGCCAAGTTTCCCTGGGGCAACACCATGGCCCCCGGGGGCCGCCACCGCATGAACACCTGGCAGGGCGCGTTCCCCGCCGCCAACACCGCCGAGGACGGCTTTGTCGGCACCGCACCCGTCACCAGCTACGAGCCGAACGGCTACGGCCTTTACAACCTGTGCGGCAATGTCTGGGAATGGGTCGCCGATGCCTGGGGCCCGGGCCCCGGCGCTGCTGCGGGCGGTGCGACGGCGCCCTCAGGCAACGCCCGCGTCCAGCGCGGCGGCTCCTACCTCTGCCATGTCAGCTATTGCGACCGCTATCACGTCCATTCGCGGACCCGGAACGACGCCGACAGCTCGGCCGGAAACGGCGGCTTCCGCGTCGCGATGGACCGGCCCGCCTGAGCGGCGTCCCGCGGTCCGCGCCGCGGGACGCCAGCGTTTCACCGCGCGGTGAACCCGCCGTCGACCGGCAGCTCGATCCCGGTGACGAAGCTGGCATCGTCCGACGCCAGCCAGAGCGCCGCGTGGGCGACTTCCTCGGCCCGCACCAGTCGGCCCAGCGGCACGGCGGCGGTCATCGCCGCGGTGTTGGCCTTCGCCTCTTCCGGGTCGCCCTTGCGGCTGACGAACTGCGTGCCC
This sequence comes from Pseudooceanicola sp., assembly GCA_020441135.1. GTDB lineage: Bacteria > Pseudomonadota > Alphaproteobacteria > Rhodobacterales > Rhodobacteraceae > Seohaeicola_A. The sequence goes on along the minus strand of JAGRMS010000424.1, from coordinate 7,305 downwards.
ATCGGCGTGTCGGCCAGGAAGGGGCAGACCACGTTCACCCGCACGTTGTCGGGGGCAAAGGTCTGCGCCAGCGACTTGGTCAGCCCGACGACGCCGAACTTGCCCGCCGAGTAGATCGGCGAGAACCGCGAGCCGACCATGCCCGAAACCGAGGCGGTGAAGACGATGGACCCCGCCCCGCGCTTGCGCATGTGGCGGATCACCCGACCGGCGCCATAGACCGCCGTATCGACGTTCAGCGCCATCGCCTGGCGGTAGGCCCTGACGTCCACATCCTCGATCCCAGCCGGGCCGGGGATGCCCGCGTGGGCCCAGAGGATGTCGATCCCGCCAAGCCGCTCCGCCGCCTCGTCGATGGAGCCCTCGACCGCCTCGATGGTCGACAGGTCCGCCTGCACCGTTTCGATCGGCGTGCCCTTCTCGTACAGCGCGTCCGCCATCGCCTTCAGCGCCTCGCCGTTCATGTCGATGGCGCAGACGCGCGCGCCCTCGCGGCAGAACAGCTCTACGCCGGCGCGGCCCATGCCCGAGGCCGCGGCGGTGATGACCGCCAGTTTACCCTTCAGTCTCATGTCGTTCTCCTCCTTCAGTCTGCGTAGGCGTCCGGGAATTGCGCCGTGGTGCTGATCGCCGTCGTGCGCGTCTCGAGATAGGGTTCCAGTGCGTGGATGCCGTTCTCGCGGCCCCAGCCGCTCGACTTGAAGCCGCCGTAGGGCGTGCTCCAGCGGACATAGCGATAGGTGTTCACCCAGACGGTGCCTGCCCGGATCCTCGACGACACGCGATGCGCCTTTCCCAGGTCGTTGGTCCACAGACCGGCGGTCAGACCATAGGTCGTGTCGTTGGCGATGGCCACGGCCTCGTCCTCGCCGTCGAAGGGAATGATCGAGGCCACCGGCCCGAAGATTTCCTCCTGCGCGATGCGCATGTCGTTGCGCACGTTGGCAAAGACCGTCGGCTTGACGAAATAGCCGTTGGCCATCGCGCCCTCGGTGATGCGCTCCCCGCCCGTCACCAGTTCCGCCCCCTCGTCCTTGCCGATCCCGACATAGCGCAGCGTCTTCTGCAACTGCTCGTCGCTGGCCTGCGGACCCATGTGCGACGCGCTGTCCTGCGGCATCCCCACGCGGACCTTGGCCGCACGCGCCGCGAAGGCTTCGACCACGCGGTCGTAGACCGGGCGTTCCACCAGCACCCGCGACCCCAGCGCGCAGCTTTGCCCGCAGAGCACCCAGGCCGATCCGGTCGCCGCGTTCACCGCCTGGTCGACGTTGGCGTCTGCCATGATGATATGCGGCGACTTGCCGCCCAGTTCGAAGGTGAACCGCTTGAGGCTGTCGGCCCCGTTGCGCAGCATCGCCCGCGCCGTCGCGCCCTCGCCGGTGAAGGACACCTTGTCGACGCCCGGATGCGCCACCAGACGCTCGCCCGCGCCGCCCGCGCCATAGCCCGGCACCACGTTGACGACGCCGGGCGGAAAGCCCGCCTCCTCGCACATCTTCGCCAGTTCCAGCGCCGTCACCGGCGTCAGCTCGGCCGGTTTCAGCACGATGGTGCAGCCCGCGGCCAGCGCCGCGCCCAGCTTCCAGGTGGTGGTCAGCATCGGCGCGTTCCAGGGCAGGATCGCCCCGACCACGCCGACCGGCACCCTGGTGGTGAAGACATGCATGTGCGTCTCCATCGGGATCGTCTCGCCATAGGTCTTGTCGGCCAGCGAGGCGAACCAGTGGTACCAGTTGGAATGTGCGCCCACGTCGCCCAGCGCCTCGCGGATGGTTCGCCCCGAATCGCGCGACTCGAGCGCGGCAAGATCGGACGAGCGCGCCTGGTAGATGTCGCCCAGGCGGCGCAGCAGGCGCGCGCGCTCGGTGCCCGTGGTCTTCGACCAGGCGCCCTCGAAAGCCTCGCGCGCGGCGGCCACCGCCCGGTCGATATCGCCCGCGCCGCCATAGGCGACCTCGGCCCAGGGCAGGCCGGTGGCGGGGTCGATGCTCTGCATGGTGCCGCCGTCCACCGGCTGCACCCACTGGCCGCCGATATAGAGGTGCGGATAGCGCCGCAGGGCGACTTTTGTCTGCTGGTTCATCTGGTCCTCCCGATTGCGCCGCAGCGGCGCGTGGATGATGCGGCCCGGACAGGGGCCGCGCGTGACGCGCTCAACCCCCGGCGGCGGCGAGGATCTTGCGCGCCGCCCGCTCGTGCGGCTTGTCGATCATCTTGCCGTCGATGGTGACGACACCCGATCCCGGGTTCGCGTCGAAGTAATCGACCACCCGGCGCGCCCAGGCGATTTCGTCCGCGGTCGGCGTGAAGGCCGCGTTCACCGGGTCGACATGGCTCGGATGGATCACCGCCTTGGCGCCAAAGCCGTCGCGGCGGGCGGCGCGGGATTCCGCGGCCACGGCGTCAAGGTCGCCGATTGCCGTGCAGACCGTGTCGATTGCCAGCACCCCGGCGCTGGCCGCCGCCATCAGGCAATAGTTGCGCGCCATCAGGAAGGGCGCGCTGTATCCCGCGCCGTCCCGGTTGCCGGTGGCCCCCAGCGACGCGATCAGATCCTCGGCACCCCAGAGCAGCCCGGCCAGGCGCGGATGGGCGGGGGTGTAGCTGGGCAGCCCCAGCACGGATTCCGCCGTCTCGGTCGCAATCGCGATGATGCCGACCGATCCCTCCGCCAGCCCGAAGGCGGCCTCCAGCGCGGAGAGGTAGTTGCCCAGCAGCACCACATCCTGCCCGCCCCGGCACTTGGGCAACAGGATCGCGTCGGGCCGCGCCGGGATCACGGCGGCCAGGTCGGCCAGCGTCATCCCGGTATCCAGCGCGTTGACCCGCACGAACAGCCGCTTTCCCTGCCGGTCGCTTGCCAGCATCTCGCACACGGTGTCGCGCGCCGCGACCTTGCCCGGCAGCGCGACCGAATCCTCGAGGTCGAGAACCAGCGCGTCGGCGGTCCCCGTGACCGCCTTCGCGAACTTGCGCAGGCTGTCGCCCGGAACGAAGAGGATCGACCGCATCAGGCCGCCCTGCGCCGCATCAGCGCCGTCCGGGTGCAGGTGGCGACAACGGTGCCCTCCTGGTTCAGGCAGGTATGCTCGAACTCCACCAGCCCGTTCTCGGGCCGCGACCGGCTTTCGCGCTTGCTGACCACGCGGGTGGTGCTGCGCAGGGTATCCCCCGCAAAGACCGGGTTCGGAAACCGCACGTCGCTCATGCCAAGATTGCCGACCGTGGTGCCCAGCGTGGTGTCCTGCACGCTCATTCCGATCATGATGCCGAGTGTGTAGAGGCTGTTGAACAGCGGCTTGCCCCACTCGGTCCGGGCCGAGAAATGTTCGTCGATGTGCAGCGGCTGCATGTTCAGCGTCATCAGGCTGAACGAGATGTTGTCGTGCTGGGTCACGGTCCGGGTCAGCGGGTGTTCGAACACGCGCCCGACCTCGAATTCCTCGTAATACAGACCTGCCATGCGTTGGATTCCTTCCGATTGGTGTCAGGGTTTCGCCGGCGCATCGGCGGCGCGGACGACGTCGTGCCGGATCAGGTCGGCGATGGTCTCGGGCGCCAGCCCGATCTCCTGCAACGTCTGCACGGTGTGCTGCCCAAGACGCGGGGCGGCTTCGTTGTATTCCACCGGCGTGCCGAAGAAGCGGACCGGGTTGGCCATGCCGACCAGCGGGCCTTCGGTCGGATGCTCGAAACGGCGGAAAAAGCCCACCGCCTTCAGGTGCTCGTCCTCCAGCACGCTTTCGAAATCGTGCATCCACATCACCGGCACGTCGATCTCGTTGAACAGGGCCACCCAGTCCGCCGATGTTTTGGTGAGCATGATCTCGGAGAGTTCGCCGTAGACCTCGGTCAGGTTCTGCATCCGGCCCGCGAAGGTCGCATAGCGCGGGTCGGTGTCCATCAGTTCGCCCCGTCCGGTCGCGCCCAGGAACCGCCGCCAATGCTCGTCTGTATAGACCAGCGCGCAGACGTAGCCGTCCTTCGTGCGGTAGGGGCGGCGGTCGCGCGCCAGCTGGCGGGAATAGCCGCCCTTGTCCAGCGGCGGGTCGAAACTCAGCCCGCCCAGGTGGTCGCTCAGCACGAAGGACACCATCGATTCGAGCATCGGGACGTCGACACGCTGCCCCTTGCCGGTGCGCGCCTTGCAGAGCAGCGCCGCGAGAATGCCGCCCAGCGCGGTCAGCCCCACCACCCGGTCGGCCACCGCCGAGGGGACATAGCGCGGCTCGTCCGAGCCCGAGATGCGGAACAGGTGCGGCAGGCAGGCGCCGCCCTGGATCAGGTCGTCGTAGGCCGGCATCGCCGCGTAGGGTCCGTCCTGCCCGTAGCCGAAGGTACCGGCATAGACGATCGCCGGGTTGACCTTGCAGACATCCTCGTAGGACAGGCCCAGCCGCCCCATCGCGGCGGGGCGGATGTTGTAGATCAGCGCATCGGCGTCGCGGCACAGGTCCAGCACGATCCGGCGGCCCTGATCGGACTTCAGATCCGCCGCCACCGACCGCTTGGACCTATTCGCGTTCAGGAAGAACGGCCCCATCCCGGGGGAGCGCATCGGCCCGATCTGGCGCACCAGGTCGCCCTTCAGCGGCTCGATCTTGATCACCTCGGCGCCGAAGTCGGCCAGGAACTGCGTCGCGTAGGGCCCCATCACGACCGTCGTCAGATCGACGATCCGCATACCCTCCAGTGGCCCCATCACTTCCTCACTAGTTCATATATAGAGACGTTCTGAACATTATTGTGCATAATCGTGACTTGAGCAAGTCGAAAACTTGCCTATGATGACCTCTGCGCCGCGCAGGGCCGTCCGGCCGCCCTTGCGGCGAAGGAATTGTTCACCAGTCTGAATCGCGCCGTCCCGGCGGCGGGTGGCCTGGCAGCTCACGGAGGAAACCCATGTCCGATACCACCGGCGTCAGCATCATCGGCAGCGGCCACACCGCCTTCGGGCGGCACGACGCCCGCACGCTCGAGGACATGATCGTCGAATGCGCCCGCGAGGCGATGACCGCCGCCGAAACCGGCGGCGACCAGATCGACGCGGTGTTCCTCGGCCACTTCAATTCGGGCCTCGTGTCCGATGGCTTTGCCTCGTCGCTGGTCCACCAGGCCGACCCCGCCCTGCGCTTCGTTCCGGCAGCACGGCTGGAAAACGCCTGCGCGTCCGGCGCGGCGGCGATCCTCGCCGGGGTCAGCGCGATCCGCGCGGGCCAGGCCCGCCGCGTGCTGGTCGTCGGCGCCGAGAAGATGACCCACCGGGCGACGCCGGACGTGACGCAGGCGCTTGCCGGGGCGGGCTATCAGAACGACCCGCAGGAAAAGGCGCTGAGCTTTCCGCAGATCTTCGGCATCGCCGCGCAGGAATACGCACACCGCTACCAGAGCCCGCTGGAGTCGATGGCCCGGATCGCGGTGAAGAACCACGAGAACGCCCTGCGCAACCCGCTGGCGCAGATGCGGCGCGAGATGACGTTCGAGGCCTGCAACACCGTCAGCGAAAAGAACCCGCTGATCGCCGATCCGCTGCGGCTGACCGACTGTTCGCTTGTCACCGACGGCGCCGCGGCCATCGTGCTGGCGGCGGACGACCTGGCCGGGGACGGGGCGGTGTCGATCCGCGCGATGTCCCATGTCAGCGACCTGCTGCCAATGAGTGCCCGCGATTTCGTCGCCTTCGAAGGCCCGCGCCGCGCCATCGGCCAGGCGCTGGGCGCGGCGGGGCTTGGCATCGGCGATGTCGATTTCGCCGAGGTCCACGACTGCTTCACCGTCGCCGAACTGCTGATCTACGAGGCGATGGGCCTTGCCGAACCGGGACGCGGCGGCGACGCGGTTGCCGACGGCACCGTCCATCGCGGCGGCCGCCTGCCGGTGAACCTCTCCGGCGGGCTCAAGGCCAAGGGCCACCCGGTCGGCGCTACCGGAGTCTCGATGCACGCCATCGCCTACCGCCAGCTGACCGGCCAGGCCGGGGACATGCAGATCGACAGCCCCGAGTTCGGCCTTGTCTTCAACATGGGCGGCGCGGCGGTGGCCAACTACGCCTCTGTCCTCCAGGCGCGCTGAGATGAATATCGCCAGCTGGCTCGCCGCCTCTGCCCTTCGCGCACCCACCGCCCCGGCCCTGCACCGGGGCACCCGGCTCTGGTCCGACTATGCCGCCTTTGCCGCGACGGCCCGGTCCATCGGGCGCGGGCTGGCAGAGACCTACGGCGTCGCGCCCGGCGACCGGGTCGCGTTGTTCCTGAAGAACTGCCCCGAGTATCTCGAGGCACTGTTCGGCATCTGGTGGTGCGGGGCCGTCGCGGTGCCGGTCAATGCCAAGCTGCACCCCAAGGAACTGGCCTATATCCTTGAAGATTCCGGCACGCGCCTCCTTGTCAGCGACAGTGGCTCGGCGGGCGGGGGCGTCCCCGAGATCGCGCTTGGCGGGGCGGAGTGGGCCGCGCTGGCGGCAACCCCCTCGACCGATCCGCCCTTCCGCTGCGGCGACGAGCACCTCGCCTGGCTGTTCTACACGTCCGGCACCACCGGGCGGCCCAAGGGCGTGATGCTGACCCACGGCAACCTTGCCTTCATGTCGCTCTGCTACGCCACCGACGTCGACCACCCGGGGCCGGACCAGACCATCCTCTACCCCGCGCCGATGTCGCACGGCGGCGGCCTCTACGCGCTGCCCTATGTCCGCGCCGGCGCCCGCCATTCCGTGCCCGACAGCCGCGGTTTCGATGCCCAGGAGATCGCCGCCCTGGCGACCCATTTCGGCGATTGCGTCTACTTCGCCGCGCCCACCATGATCCGCCGCCAGATCGAATGGTCGCGCGCGGCGGGCTACGCGGGCGAGGGGATCCGCACCGTCGTCTACGGCGGCGGGCCGATGTATGCCCGCGACATCGACGATGCGCTTGGCCTCTACGGGCCTGTCTTCGCGCAGATCTACGGGCAGGGCGAAAGCCCGATGACCATCACCATGATGAGCCGCGCCATGGTCGCCGACGAAAGCCACCCGAACTGGCGGGACCGACGGAATTCGGTCGGCATCGCCCAGGCCGGGGTGGAGGTGCGCGTGGTCGCCGATGACATGACCGACCTGGACCCCGGCGAGCCGGGCCAGATCGTGGTGCGCGGCCCCTCGGTCATGGCGGGCTACTGGCAGAACCCGGACGCGACGCGCGAAACGCTGCGCGACGGCTGGCTCCGGACCGGCGACGTGGGTCATCTCGACGCGGATGGGTTCCTGACGCTGACCGACCGCGTGAAGGACGTCATCATCTCGGGCGGCACCAACATCTATCC
>JAGRMS010000423.1 GCA_020441135.1 Pseudooceanicola sp. | reverse complement strand
TCGAGGCGCATCGCGATGTGTACGAGAAAGAGATCGACGCCTTCGGCACCGTCTTCACCATCGTGTCGATGAACAAGATCGGCACCAGCGCCGTGCAGAGCCGGGCGACGGCGGGCGTCGCGGGCGGCACCTACCTGTTCGCGCTGCCCGGCAGTCCGGGGGCCTGCAAGGACGCCTGGGACGAGATTCTGGTGAAGCAGCTCGATTATCGTCACAAGCCCTGCAACTTTGTCGAGATTTTCCCGCGACTGGACGAGCATCAGCGACGGAAATAGCCGCCCGGCGCGTTAGATTCCCTGTTGAGCGGCCTCTGGGCTTGGTAAATCCCTGCCCGGCCTGCTATTTTCAAGGCGCCCGCGCGGCGCGGGAGTGGACGGTCTGATGCGATTCCTGCGGCAATCCCTGATCGGCGTGGTGCTGGCGTCCCTGGCGCTGGCGCTGCTGGTCTGGGCCGGGGCGATGGTCGGCGGGGCGATACAGACGCGGATGAGCGCGGAAAAGCGCGTGCCGCCCGCGCGCGAACGTGTGTTCGCCGTCAACGTCGTGACGGCGCGGCTGGACACGGTGGTGCCGGTGCTCGAGGCCTTTGGTCAGGTGCAAAGCCGCCGGTCTCTGGAACTGCGGGCGGCGGCGGGGGGCCGGGTGATCTGGCTTGCCGACAGTTTCGAAGAGGGCGGCGCGGTCAGCGAAGGCGAGGTGCTGCTGCGCGTCGATCCGGCGGATGCGAAGGCGGCGCTGGACCGGGCCGACAGCGACGTGCTGGATGCCGAGGCCGAGGCGCGAGATGCCGACCGCTCACTGATCCTCGCCCGCGACGATCTGACGGCAGCAATCGAACAGGCGGACCTGCGCGAGAAGGCGTTGAAGCGCCAGCAGGACCTGGAATCGCGCGGGGTCGCGACGGCAGCGACGGTCGAGACGGCGGAACTGGCGGCGGCGGCGGGGCGACAGGCGGTGCTGTCGCGGCGGCAGGCGGTGGCGCAGGCGGAAACCCGGATTGACAACGCCGCTACACGCATCGCGCGGGTGAAGATCGCGCGCGAAGAGGCGGTGCGCGGGCTCGAGGATACCTCGCTGACCGCGCCTTTCGATGCCGTCCTGAGCGGGGTCACGCTGGTCGAGGGCCGCTTGGTGCAAGCGAACGAACAGCTGGCGATGCTGGTGGACCCGGCGGCGCTGGAGGTGTCGTTCCAGGTCTCGACCGCGCAATACGTGCGCCTGCTCGACGAACGCGGACGGTTGATTGCCGCGCCGGTGAAAGTGGCGCTGGAACTCGCCGGGACCGACCTAGTGGCGCAGGGCCGGATCAGCCGCGACAACGCAGGCGCGGCGGAAGGCCAGGCTGGCCGGGTGATCCACGCGCGGCTCGACAGCGCGGCAGGGTTCAAGCCGGGCGACTTCGTGACCGTGAACGTGGATGAACCGGCGCTGGCGCTGGTGGCGCGGCTACCGGCATCGGCGATCGATTCGGGCGGGACGGTGCTGGCGCTTGGCCCCGAGGACCGGCTTGAGGCGATCCCCGTCTCGCTGGAACGCCGACAGGGCGATGACGTTCTGGTGCGCGGCGAAGGGCTGGAAGGGCGCGAGATCGTGGTGACGCGGACGCCGCTTCTCGGCCCCGGAATCAAGGTAACGCCGCAACGGCGCGACGCCCCGGTGGCCGCCGCTGAGCCCGAGGCTGACCTGCTGGAACTGACCAGCGAGCGTCGGGCAAAGCTGGTCGCCTTCGTCGAAGCGAACAGCCGGATGCCCGCCGAGATGAAGGCGCGGGTGTTGGCGCAGCTGGGCGAGCGGAAGGTGCCGGCGCAGCTGGTGGCGCGGATCGAATCCCGCATGGGCGGCTGAGATGGCCCGCGCGATCCCCACGGCGGCGGGCGGCATCCTATCCTATTTCACACGGCACCGGACGGCGGCGAACCTGCTGCTGGTGGTGCTGCTGGTGCTGGGCGCGGTGGCGGCGCCGAACATGCGGACGCAATTCTTTCCCGATGTCGTCATCAACAACACGACGGTGAAAGTCACTTGGGAAGGCGCCGGTCCCGAGGATGTCGACAACGCCATCGTCCAGACGCTCGAGCCCTTGCTGCTGGTGATCGACGGCGTTGACGCGACCCGATCGGTGACGCGCGAGGGCGTGACCCGGATCACGCTGGACTTTGAACCCGGCGTCGACATGACCCGGGCCGAGAACGATGTGAAATCCGTGCTCGACAGTGTTACCGGACTACCCGACGAGGCCGAGATTTTCGGCCCCTATCGCGGGGCCTGGCGCGACCGGGTGACGGATGTGGTGATCTCGGGGCCGCTGGATATCCGGCAGCTGGCGCTGCTGACCGACGAGTTGGTGGCGCGGCTGTTTGCCGCCGGGGTGACGCGGACGGACATCCGCGGTGTCGCCGCGCCGCAGACGGTGATCGAGGTGCCCTCGGCCAATTTGATCCGGCACGATGTTTCCATGACCGAGATCGCGGCGGCGATTGCGGTACATGTGGACGGGACGCCGGCGGGCGACGTGACCGGGGCCAATGCGCGGGTGCGCACGGGCACGGAAAAGCGCAGCGTCGCGGATATCGCGGGCATCGCCCTGCGGCTGAACCCGGACGGGTCGCGCCTGACGGTGGGCGACGTGGCGCAGGTGCGGGTCGAAGGCGCGGACCGCATCCGCAGCTATTTCGTCGATGGCAACCAGGCGGTGGCGGTGCAGGTCAGCCGATCGGAGATAGGCGATTCCATCGCCATCCAGCAGACCGTGCAGGAGGTGGCCGAGGCGATGCAGGCCAGCCTGCCGAAGGGCGTCACCATCGAACTGACGCGGGGCCGGGCCGAGGCGATCACGGCGCGCATCGACCTGCTGCTCGACAACGGGCTGATGGGCCTCGCGCTGGTCGTGGTGCTGCTGTTCCTGTTCCTGAACGCGCGCATCGCGCTCTGGGTCGCGGCGGGCATCCCGGCCTCGATGCTGCTGGCGCTGGCGGCGATGTATGCGGCAGGGCTGACGATCAACATGATCTCGCTCTTTGGGCTGATCCTGACGCTGGGGATCGTGGTGGACGACGCCATCGTGGTGGGCGAGCACGCCGATTTCCGCGCCCGTCGGCTGGGCGAGTATCCGGTGGTCGCGGCCGAGACGGCGGCCCGGCGCATGGCGATCCCGGTCTTTGCCTCGACCGTCACCACGGTGATCGCGTTTTTCGGTCTGACCTTCATCAGCGGCCGCTTCGGCGAGATGATCCGCGACATTCCCTTCACGGTGATCGCCGTCCTCAGCGCGTCGCTGCTGGAATGCTTCTTGATCCTGCCCAACCACCTGAGCCACGCCCTGGCCCATGCGAATAGGCAACACTGGTACGACTGGCCCAACCGCACGGTGAACAAGGGGTTCCGCTGGGTCCGCGACCGCTGGTTCGCGCCGCTGGTCGGGCTGGTGTTGCGGGCGCGCTATGTCGTTGTCGCCGGGTCGGTGGCGCTGCTCGCCAGCCAGGCGGCGCTGGTGATCCGGGGCGACGTGCAGTGGCGCTTCTTCAACTCACCCGAGCAGGGGTCCGTCACCGGCAACTTCGTGATGGCCGAGGGCGCAACGCGGGCCGACACGATGGCGATGATGCGCGAGATGCAGCGCGCGGTGGATCAGGTGGCGAAGGCACATGAGGCGGCGACGGGGGTGAACCCGGTGGCCTTTGTCATGGCCGAGATCGGCGGCAACACCGGCAACGGGCTGACCGGGGCGGAGGCGAAGGATCCCGACCAACTGGGCGGCATCTCGATCGAGCTGATCGACGCCGACCTGCGGCCCGGATACTCCAGCTTCGCCTTCACGGCGGAGTTGCAGGAGGCGGTGCGCCAGCAGCCGCTGACCGAGCTGGTGTCCTTCCGCAGCTGGCGGTCCGGTCCCGGCGGGCAGGCGCTCGACGTTCAATTCTACGGCGCCGACGCGGGCGTGCTGAAGGCGGCGAGCGAGGACTTGCAGGCGGCGGTGGCGCGCTACCCCGAGGTTTCGGCGGTCGAGGACACACTGGCCTACGACAAGGAAGAACTGGTGCTGGACCTGACGCCGCAGGGCCAGGCGGCGGGGTTCACGGTGGACACGCTGGGCCGGGCGCTGCGGGTGCGGCTGAACGGGATCGAGGCGGCGACCTATCCAGACGGGCCCCGCAGCGCGGCGATCCGGGTGGAACTGCCCGAGGGCGAGCTGACGGCGGATTTCCTGGAGCGCACGCTGATGCGCACCCCTACCGGGGCCTATGTCCCGCTCGCCGACCTGGTGACGGTGGAGCAGCGGGTGGGCTTCGCCACCGTGCGGCGCGAGAACGGCCTCAGGCTCATCAACGTGACGGGCGATATCTCCGAGGACGATCCGGCGCGCGCGGAAGAGATCTCCCGCGCCCTGGAGCAGGAAATCCTGCCAAAGATCGCGCAGGAGCGTCAGGTCGAGTGGGAGATGGCGGGACTGGCCGAGCAGGAGAACCAGTTCCTGAGCGATGCTCTGGTGGGCCTGATCCTCTGCCTGACGGGCATTTACCTCGTGCTGGCCTGGGTCTTCGCCAGCTGGACGCGGCCGCTGGTGGTGATGGCGGTGATCCCCTTCGGGCTGGTCGGCGCGATCTGGGGGCACTGGCACTGGGAGGTGCCGATGTCGATGTTCACGGTGGTGGGCCTGTTGGGGATGACCGGGATCATCATCAACGATTCGATCGTGCTGGTTTCGACCATTGACGAGTACGCGCGGGAACGGGGGCTGATTCCGTCGATCGTCGATGGCACGACCGACCGGCTGCGGCCGGTGATGCTGACCACGGCGACGACGGTGCTGGGGTTGTTGCCGCTGATTTACGAGTCCTCGCAGGAGGCGCTGTTCCTGAAGCCGACCGTCATCACGCTGGTCTATGGGCTTGGCTTCGGCATGCTCATCGTGCTGCTGGTGGTCCCCGCGGTGCTGGCGATCCAGCAGGATCTGACCCGGCCCTTGACCGCTCTGCGCCGCGCGCTGCGCGCACCGGGACGGGTGCGCGGGGTGGTCACGGCGTGCTTGGCGCTGGTCCTGGCCTGGATGGCGGTCACGGTGGGCTGGGCGGCGGCAACCGGCGGGCTGCCCCCGGCGCTTGCGGGGCTGGCCGGCGCGGGCATGGGCGCGGCCTTCGGGCTGTTCCTTGGCGGCGCGGTCGCGGCGGTGCTGGCGACCTACGCGGTTTCAGGACTCGTGCTGCGGCGCGGGTGAGAGGCAAGGGCCTTGCAAAGGCCCTTGAAGGCCCTTTTCAAGGGCCTTCGCGCGCGATCCTCAGCACGTCGGCGACCCTCTCGTGCAGCGTCAGGGCGCCTCGTTCGACCTCGGCGAAGGGCACCCAGCGCGCCTCGGCGATGTCGTCTGCGGCCAGCGCCTCGCCTGCGAGGTAGCGGCAAAGCACGGCCGCAAGCAGGTAGTGCTGCCGGATCGCGCCATCGGCTCCGGGGATCAGGGCGTCGACGTTGGTGAGGTAGCGTTCGGCGCGCGCAACAACCCCGGTTTCCTCCTGCAATTCGCGCTCGGCGGCGGCCAGCGCCGTCTCGCCCCATTCGACATGGCCGCCGGGATAGCCCCAGAGCATCACCCCGCCTCGTTCGCGGCGGGCCAGCAGGACGTGGCCGTCGCGCAGGACGACGGCAAGGGCGCCAAGCAAGGGTCTCATGAGCCGATCAGTCGGCGTCGCAGCCCCGGATGTCAACCGCCCGGCGGCTGCCCAGCACGGTGAAGCGCAACGCCGAACGGTCCAGCGCGAAGGGCTTGCCGTCTGCGCCGATCAACTCCGCCTCCGCCACCAGCGTGCCGCCCTTGCGATTGGTGCGCACCTCCGACGCCCAAAGCGACGGCGCTCCGGGTTCGACGATCACCGTCTCGGGCGTGCCCGTCGACGGCATGTCGAGCGTCGCGGTCAGCCGCAGACCGTCGCGCGATGGTGCAAGGCGGCAGCGCGCGCCGGTCACACCCGCCTCGGCAGCGCTCAGCGGCTGGCTCGCCAGCGCAGCGGCGATGGCAGGGTTGCGGGAGGCATTCAGCGCCACGGTGTGATCGAAGGGCAGGCTGGCCGGCACGCAGATGTCCGAGCAGACGCCCAGTTCCAGCGTCCCGCGCAGGCGGATGTCGCGGCCCGCCTGCCCGGGCGTGATCTCGACCGGCAGCACCACCTGGTCCTTGTAGCCGATGGAGCGCAGGCCGGATTGTTCGAACACATGGGGCGTCGGCCAGGCCATGCTCACCGTACCGATATTGCCCGCGCCGCGCCATTCGACCTGCGGCGGAATCCCCGCATCGCCCGGCGCGCGCCAGTAGGTCTTCCACCCCGGCGCCAGCGTCAGGCGGAAGGCCGCCAGGTAGGTGCCGCGTTTCGTCGCGCCGCCGTCGAGCATCTCGAGCCGGATCACGTCGGAGGTTTGCGCCACAGCGCCGAAAGGGAGCAAGGCGAGGAGGAGGGTGAACAGCTTCATGCTGCCCTAGATGCGCGCGGACGCGACAAAAGCCAAGTCACGTTGCAGCCAGCCCGCGCGGATGTGACCGCTTGCGGCGCGGCGGATGCGGGGTCATGGTGACAGGCAGGCCAACCGCTGCGGAGCCGACCCTTGGACCTGACCGGCAAACTCCTGATCGCGATGCCCGGCATGGGCGACCGACGGTTCGAACATTCGGTGGTCTTCCTGTGCAGCCACGACGACAGCGGCGCGCTGGGGCTGATCGTCAACAAGCCGGCTTCGGATGTGAAACTTTCCGACCTGCTAGAGCAGCTGGCGATTGGCCCCAAGGGCGCGGGCCGCGACCGGCCGGTCCATTTCGGCGGCCCGGTGGAGGGTGCGCGTGGCTTCGTGCTGCACACGCCCGGCGAGACGCCGCGCGCGCATTCGATGGTTGTGGGCGGCGATTTTGCCATGACCTCGACGCTCGACGTGCTCGAGGATATCGCGGCGGGGCGCGGTCCGGGGCGCGCGCTGATGATGCTCGGTTATGCCGGCTGGGGGCCGGGGCAGCTGGAAAGCGAGATCGCGATGAACGGCTGGTTGACTGCCGAAGCCGATGCCGGGCTGGTCTATGACACGCCGGACGAGGCGAAGTGGGCCGCCGCGCTGCGCTCGATCGGGGTGGAGCCGCTAAGCCTGTCGTCGAACGCGGGGCATGCCTAGCAGCAGGCTTCGAGGTTGGAGGGGGGCGCTGCCCCCCGGGCCTGCGGCCCTCCCCCCGGAGATATATGGAAAGAAGAGAAGCTGCGGTTGCGATTGTTCGGGGGGCCTGGGACGGGTAGAGTCGGGACCATGGAAATCACCGGGTTCGATCATATCGTGCTGAGCTGCCGCGACGTGGCGGGGATGGTGCGGTTCTACGGTGCGGTTCTGGGCTGCCGGACCGGCGAAGAGCGCCCGGGCAAATGGGCGATCTGGTTCGGGGCGCACAAGATTTCGTTGCAGGACGAGGCAGCGAAACCCGCGCTGGCGGCGGGCACGCTGCCGGGGACCGGGAATTTCTGCGTGTTGAGCGCGTGGCCGGTGGCGGAAGTGGCGCGGCGGCTGGAGTCGGCGGGCGTCGGAATCCTCGACCGGGGAGAGAAGTCGGGGGCGATGGGGCCGATAGACTCGGTCTACTTCCACGATCCCGAGGGCAACCTGGTGGAGATCGCCAATCGGCTCTGATCTCAGAGGCGGCGGGCGGTGTAGAGCCAGAGGTTGACGGTGTCGACGAGGTCGGCGAGCGGGGCGGCATGTTCGGTCAGCGCGTAACGGCCGGCGCCAAGGCCGCGGGTCACGACCAGCGTGGTGGCGTGGCGGTCGCCCTTTGGCTCGGTCACGGCGCAGGAGAGGTCTTCGAGCGCGCAGTGGCGGGCGGCGCGGCGCAGGCCTTGGCGGCTCCACAGCGTGACAGCCCCGGCGCGGGCGTCGAGATCGACCTGGACATGGCCGAGGAAGGTGACGGCGAGGGCGGCGGTAGCGGCCAGCGCGGCAGCGCCCAGCGCGGCGTCAGGCAGGCCCGCGAGACCAAGCGCCAGCGTCGCGGCAAGACCGGCGGAGGCGATCCGCGCGGCGGGGCGCCAGGGGGTAGCGGCAAGGGTGAGGCGGTCGGGGGTGTGTCGGGTGATCTTCATGATTGTGGCAGTGTGGTGCGTTAGTATGGCCGGCTCATGACCAGAACGGGCGGTCCTGTTGACGGTTCCATAACATTTGCGTCTTTGCAGCGGAGGGTGGACGTGTTCTAAGGCTGCGGGTTCGTGGGGGCTGGCGCAGGGGAGCCGAGCTTGGACAACTGGGACGAAGTGCGCACGGCCTATCAGGTGGCGCGCAGGGGCACGGTGAGTGGCGCGGCGGAGGAGCTGGGCGTGCATCACGCGACGGTCATCCGCCACATCGACGCGCTGGAGGCGCGGATCGGGGTCCGGCTGTTTCAGCGCCACGCGCGGGGATACACGCCGACCGAGGCGGGACAAGACCTGCTGCGGGTGGCGCAATCGACCGACGACCAGTTCAGCCAGCTTGTCGCACGGCTGAAAGGGCAGGGGCAGGAGGTGGGCGGCGAACTGGTCGTGACCTCACTGACCTCGATGGCGCCGGTGCTGGTGCCGGTTCTGACTGACTTCCAGGCTCTGCATCCTGATCTGAAGGTGCGCTACCTGACCAGCGGGCGGCTGTTCCGGCTGGAGTATGGCGAGGCACATGTGGCGGTGCGCGCGGGCTCGCCCCCGGACCAGCCGGACAACGTGGTGCAGCCCTTCGTGCGGCAGAAGATCGCGCTGTACGCGAGCGAGAGTTACATCCAGAAGGTGGGCCTGCCGGAGGGGCCGGAGGATTTCGCCGGGCATCGTTTCATCGGGCCGGAGGACGAGGACAGCAAGGCGCCGTTCTACCGCTGGCTGCGGGCGAACGTGGCGGCGGACCAGGTGACGTTCCGGGTCTCCTCCGAGCACAGCGTCAAGGAGGCGGTGCTGGCGGGGGCGGGCCTGGGGTTCATGACCGAGTGCGAGGCGGGGCGGTTGCCGGGATTGGTCAAGGTGCTGGCCTCGCGGGACGAGTGGACGGCGCCCTTGTGGCTGGTGACGCATGTGGACCTGCACCGGACGTCGAAGGTGCAGAACTTCCTTGCCTTCCTGAAGGAGCGGGCGCGCGAATGGCCCTGAGCCGCGAGGCGCTGCGCGGACATCTGGCGATGCTGGCCTTCTCGGCCCTGGTGGCTGGGTCGTTCTCGCTGGGCACGCGGGCGGCGAACGACATCGCGCCGGTGGCGCTGACGGCGGCGCGGTTCTGGCTGGCGGCGCTGGCGGTGGGCAGCGCGGCGCTGCTGACCACGGGTTTGCCACGCAGCGCGGCGCGGGCGCCCTGGCGGTACCTGGTGCTGGGCGGGCTGTTCGCGACCTATTTCGTGCTGATGTTCGAAGGACTGAAGACGGCCGCGCCGGTCAGCGCGGCGGCGGTCTTCACCCTGGTGCCGCCGATGGCGGCGCTTTTCGGTTGGCTGCTGCTGCGGCAGGTGACGACTCCGCGGATGGCCTTCGCGCTGGCGACCGGGGCGGCGGGGGCGGCCTGGGTCATCTTTCGCGGCGACCTGGTCGCCTTGCGGGCCTTCCACCTGGGGGGCGGCGAGATCGTCTATTTCTGGGGCTGCGTGGCCCATGCAATCTATGCGCCGATGGTGCGCAAGCTGAACCGGGGCGAGCCGGCGGTGGTTTTCACCTTCGGGATGCTGCTGGCGGGGGGCGCGATCCTGACGGTGCTCGGCTGGGGCGAGATCCGGGCGACGGACTGGGCGGGGCTGCCATGGATTGTCTGGATCACGCTGGGCTACATCGCGATCTTCGCCAGCGCGATGACCTTCGTGCTGCTGCAATACGCGACGCTGCGGCTGCCGTCGGCCAAGGTGATGGCCTATACCTACCTGACGCCCTCCTGGGTGATCGGCTGGGAGGCGGCGCTGGGCGGCGCGGTGCCCGGCGGACTGGTGCTGGGCGGGGTGGCGCTGACGGTGGCGGCGCTGGGGTTGCTGCTGCGTGACGACGGGTAGGGGCGCGCGGCTTGCGCCATGCTGCGGCGGCGACTATCCTCGCGGCGTTGCGGCATCCTCTGGCCGCCCGCGAACAGAAGGATGCCGACATGGGAGACAACCCCTATTCCGACCTGCCGCCCCGGGCGTTCTGGCGCACGGCGGTTGCCGACAAGAACATGTTCGACGTCTCCGAGCTTCATGTACCCAAGTTCAACCTGCGGCCGGAGCAGGGCGTTGCGGCCTACGGGTCGTGTTTCGCCCAGCATTTCGGACGGGCGTTGCAGGCGCGCGGCTACAACTGGCTGCGCTGCGAGGACGCACCCGAGGATCTGAGCGAGGACAACCGCCGCCGGTTCAACTATGACGTCTTCTCGGCGCGGACCGGCAACATCTATACCACGTCGCTGCTGTTGCAGTGGGTGAACTGGGCCAGCGGAAAGGTGGAAATTCCGGACGAAGTCTGGGAGAAGGACGGGCGGTTCTACGATCCTTTCCGCCCGAGGATCGAGCCCAAAGGCTTTGCCAGCCGGGAAGAGATGGAAGCGTCGCGGCGGCATACCGTCGCCTGCTTCGCCGACAGCATCCGAGAGTCCGAGGTGTTTGTCTTCACCATGGGGCTGACCGAGAGCTGGGAGAACGCGAAGCTTGGCTACGAATACCCGATGTGCCCGGGCACCGTGGCCGGCACGTTCGATCCGGAACAGCATCAGTTCGAGAACCAGTCGTTTCAGGATATCCTGCGTAACCTGCGAATGGCCATCAAGGCGATGCGCGAGATGAACGACAAGCTCAAGTTCATCCTGACGGTTTCGCCAGTACCGCTGACAGCGACGATGTCGGGGCGGCACGTTCTGGTGGCGACCTCGGCCTCGAAGGCGATCCTGCGGGCGGTGGCGGACCAGATCGAGGGCACCCACGCGAATGTCGATTATTTCCCGTCCTTCGAGATCATCTCGAACCCGGTGTTCCGTGGCGCCTTCTACGAACCGAACCAGCGCGAGGTGAACGCGCGCGGCGTGGGTCTGGTGATGGATCACTTCTTTGCCGGGCTGCACGGCGCCTTCGGCGCGCCCGAGCCGCAGCAGCAGGAGCGCAAGGGCCGCAAGGGACGCAAAGGGCGCAAGGCGCGGATGAGCGAGGCGGACCTGGTCTGCGAGGAAGCCCTGCTGGAGGCATTCAGCTAGATGCTGATCTGTATCCTGGGCAATAGCCACGCCGCGGCGCTGAAGCACGGCTGGGACCGGATCGGTGCGGGTTTCCCCGACGTCGATGCGCATTTCTTCACGATGCTGGGCCAGAACCTTGGCCGGCTGGAACTGACCGACGGGCGGCTGGCGCTGCCGAAGGGGGGCGGGTCGTTCCGCACCTTTCCCAAGGACATCGGCGACAGCATCGACATTGCCGCCTATGACGGGTTCATCCTGCACGGGCTGGGCCTGCGGGTGCGGCCGCCGAAAGAGGGGCCGTGGTCGCAAGCCGTGCGCGCCTGCGCGGCGGCGGATGCGGTGCGCGACACCGCGATGTGGAAGCTGGTGAGCGATATCCGCAGCGTGTCGGCTGCGCCGGTCCGGGTCGGGCATACGCCGCTGCTAGCGGCCGACGCGGTGCATGACCGTGGCGCATCGGACGCCTTGCGCGAATATCTGTCGGTGATTTCGGCGATCATTGCCGAGGCTCCGGCCACGCTGGTCCCGCAGCCGGACGAGACCATCGTGAACGGAGTCTGGACCGATCCGCAGTTCAACACGGACGTGACGCCGATTGGCCGCGACCCTGACGAGAAGGACGGGCAGGGGCAGCGGCATTCCGACAACAGCCACATGAACCCGGCGTTCGGCGCGCTGATGCTGGAACGCTTCCTGCGGAGCTTCTAGGGGTCGTCCGAGGCGAGCTCGGTTTCGAGAAACCGCTCGAAGGCATCGAGGTTCAGGGCGTCGAATTGGCCGAAGGCCATCATCCAGACGCTGGCCTCGCGCAGGGCGTCGGGTTCCAGCTTGCACCATTTCACCCTTCCTCGCTGGTCCTGGCTGATGAGGCCGGCGCGGGCGAGGACGGCGAGGTGCTTGGAGATCGCGGCAAGCGACATCTGGAAGGGTTCGGCGACGTCGGTCACGGCCATGTCGTCCTCGAGCAGCATGGCGAGGATCGCGCGCCGGGTGGGGTCGGCGAGGGCGGCAAAGACGGTGTCGAGCGGGTGGGACATGGCAAAGGCTTGCCGCAGCAGCCGGAAACCGTCAACCGGATGGTTGAATATGGGATTTGGGCGCGGAACGGTGGTGACGGCGGGCTGGCGGGCGTCCGGCGAATTTGTCTGGGCGGAATTGTGTTCTTTTTCAATGTCTTGGATGTGACGAGCCGAGGCGATCCAGACAATTGACTCTGAACCCGTCGCGCCTTACTCACCAAGCCGACTGTTGCACGGGGCAGGAACGGTGTGAGCGGGGACGACCAGAAGCAGCGCCTGGCGCAGCTCGAGGCGCGGATCGCGGCGGCCAAGGAGGCCGGCACGCCGAAGCCCGGCAAGGAAGAGCATTATTCCCAGGCGCAGCTGGCCTGGCGGATGGTGATCGAACTGGTGGCCGGTCTGGGGATCGGTTTCGGCATGGGATACGGGCTGGATCGCCTGTTCGGCACGTTGCCGTTCCTTCTTGTGCTGTTCACGTTGTTGGGGCTCGCGGCCGGCATCAAGACGATGATGCGCAGCGCCGGAGAGGTCCAGAAGAAGATGCAAGCGGCCGAGGCCGCGGGGGACGACAAGGGATACTGACGCGATGGCGACAGAAGAGCACGCAGCCGAGGGTAGCACGCTGACCTTCCACCCGATGGACCAGTTCATCGTCAAGCCGCTGTTCGGCGAGGGCCCGGTGGCCTGGTACACCCCGACCAACGTGACGCTCTGGATGGCGCTGGCAGTGGTGGCGGTGATCCTGCTGCTGGTGCTGGCGACCTCGAAGCGATCGATTGTCCCGGGGCGCGGCCAATCGATTGCCGAGATGGCCTACGGCTTTGTCTACAAGATGGTCGAGGACG
>JAGRMS010000422.1 GCA_020441135.1 Pseudooceanicola sp. | reverse complement strand
GGCTGGACCCCCTGCATCGGCCCGCAGCTTGGCGCGATCCTGTCGCTGGCGGCCTCCGAGGCCTCCGTCGCCCGCGGCACCCTGCTGCTCGGCGTCTATGCCGCGGGCCTCGGCATTCCCTTCCTGCTGGCGGCGATGTTCCTCGCCCGCTCCATGACGCTGATGAACCGCATCAAGCGGCACATGGGCGTGATCGAAAAGGCCATGGGCGTGCTCTTGCTGATCGTCGGCGTGGCGCTGGTCACGGGGGCCTTCACCAGCTTCTCCTTCTGGCTGCTCGAAACCTTCCCGGCGCTCGGGGCGCTCGGCTAGAGCGTGTCGCGCTCAGTTGAGGACGATAGTGTGCGACAGGCTCTGAAGCCTTACTCTCGCCCGAAACCCGCGTTATGGTGCCGCCAAGGACCGTCAAAGGCACGGCATGGAGCAGGATCGGGACAAGCGGCAGGTGCGCCGTCGGCGGGTGTTCTACATCCCCGGCTATGACCCGATTCACCCCCGGCGTTATCGCGAACTCTACCGGAAGGAAGGCGGCGAACAGGCGGCGATCTCCGGCTATGCGCTGGGGCTGAAGCCGAGGACGACGCCGGGCGCCTACGGCTGGCACGTCAGCGCGGAGATCGAGGGCGCGAGCGTCGAGACGGATGTCGAGGTGCTGGTCTGGTCCGACATCGTGCGCGACAGCATGGCGAACACGCTGGCGGCGACCTACGGGCAGATGTTGCGCACCGCCTGGGCCTATGTCGGCTCGGGCGCGCTCTGGCGGCTGATGCGGCTGAGGAAGGGCCCGGTGATCGCGGCGCTTTACCCCGTGGGGGCGCTGGTCTTGCTGGCGCTGGTCGCTGTCTTGCTGGCTTGCGCCGTGGCCTGGGGCGCTGTCGCGCTGCTGGGCGGCTGGGGCTGGCTGCCGGGCATGACGCTCGGTCTCGCCGCAGGTTACGCCCTGATGCGCTGGGTCAAGGCGCGGGACGGCAAGACCTTCATTTTCTACCTGATGCACGATTACGGCTATTCGGCGCAGTCCGGCGGGGCCAATCCGCCGGAACTGGAGGCGCGGATGTCCGAATTCGGCAAGTCCATCGCCGCGGCTCTGACCAGCGAGACCGACGAAGTGCTGGTCGTCGGCCATTCCTCCGGCGCGCATCTGGCGGTTTCGGTGCTGGCCGACCTGATCCGGGCGGGCAGGGTACCCGATAACGGCCCCGCCCTTGGCTTCCTGTCGCTGGGGCAGGTGGTGCCGATGGTCTCCTTCCTGCCGAAGGCCAACCGCCTGCGCGCCGATCTCGCCTATCTGTCCGCGCGCGACGAACTGGCCTGGGTCGATGTGACCGCGCCCGGCGATGGCTGCGCCTTCGCGCTCTGCGATCCGGTCAGCGTCTCGGGCGTCGCGCCCGAGGGCAAGCGCTGGCCGCTGGTGATCTCGGCGGCCTTCACGCAGACGCTGAGCCCCGACAAGTGGCGCGCCCTGCGCTGGCGGTTCTTCCGCTTGCACTTCCAGTATCTCTGCGCCTTCGACCGACCCGGCGACTACGATTACTTCCGCATCACCGCTGGCCCTGTGACCCTGCGCGACCGCTTCGCCGGCCGGGAACCGTCGAGATCGCGGATCGACCACGCCGTGTCGAAATATACCTCGGTCGCCGCATGACCCCGCCAAAACCTGCCGCGCGGGCTGACAAGGTCTCGCTCTGGCGCTACCTGCGGCTGTTCCGGCAGGACATTCTCTCGGCCCAGCCCGCCCGGCTCTACCGCGCCTGGATGGCCGAGTTCCGCACGCCCTTCTTCCGATCCTACCTGCTGAACCAGCCGGACCTGGTGGCCGAGGTGCTGAAGGCGCGGCCCCGCGACTTCCCCAAGTCCGACCGCGTGGGCGAGGGGCTGCGCCCGCTCTTGGGCAATTCGGTCTTCCTGACCAACGGCCCGATATGGGAACGCCAGCGCCGCATCATCGACCCGGCCTTCGAGGGCGGACGTTTGCGCGACACCTTTCCGGCGATGCTGGCGGCGGGCCGGGCGGCGGTGGCGCGGCTGACCCCGGGAGAGACCGAGATCGAGGCGGTCACAAGCCATGCGGCGGCGGATGTCATCTTCCGCACCCTGTTCTCGCTGCCGATCGAGGCGCCGGTGGCGGCCGAGGTCTTTGCCCGCTTCCGCGACTACCAGCGTAGCCAGCCGATCCTGAACCTCGCCGCCTTCCTGCCCCTGCCGCGCTGGATGCCCCGCCTGCACCGGCGGGCGACGAAACGGGCCGCCCGCGACATCCGCCGCCTGATCGCGGGGCTGGTCCAAGCGCGCGCGGGCGAGATCGCCGCCGGCACCGCGCCGGACGACCTGGCGACCAAGATCATGACGACGGTGGACCCCGAGACCGGCGAACGCTTCGCGCCTGCCGAGATGGTCGACCAGGTGGCGATCTTCTTCCTCGCGGGGCACGAGACCAGCGCCTCGGCGCTGGCCTGGGCGCTCTACCTGCTGGCATGTAGCCCGGAGTGGCAGGAGAGGGTGGCAGAGGAGGCAGCCGATTTCGATGGCACCTTCGCGGCGCTGTCTCGCCTGAAGGTCACCCGCGACGTCTTCCGCGAGGCGCTGCGGCTCTATCCGCCGGTGCCGATGATGGTGCGCGAGGCGTCCTGTCCCGTGCGGTTCCGCGACCGGGACGTGCCGAAAGGCGCGCAGCTGGTGCTCAGCCCCTGGCACCTGCACCGGCACGAACGGTTGTGGGATGACCCCGACGGTTTTGACCCCGGACGCTGGCAGACCGACAACGGCAAGGCCTGCGCGCGCGAGGCGTTCATCCCCTTTTCGGCAGGGGCGCGCGTCTGTCCCGGCGCGGGATTTGCGATGATCGAGGGGCCGCTCCTGCTGGCGCTGCTGGTCGGCGCGTTCCGGTTGTCTCCTGTTGCGGGTCAGGAGCCGGTGCCCGTCGCGCACCTGACGGTGCGGGCGCGCGACGGGATTTTGCTGCGGCTGGAACCGCGCCGGGCCGCCGATCCCTGACCGGCGGCCCGCGTCACTCAGCCCTTGCGGCGGCGCGACAGCGCGCCGAACCCGCCGACACCGGCCAGAAGCAGCAGCGCCGAGGCCGGCAGCGGCACCGGGGTGGCATCGACCATCGCGTATTCGAAAGCGTCGGAGTTGGTGGAGGTGAAGACCACCTTGTTGAACAGCAGGTCCGAAATCGTCACGTTGACGAAGCCGGTGCCGGGGGTCGGCGGGGTGGCGACGCCCGAGCCGGTGATCGAGTAGACCAGGCCATTGTCGTCATAGAAGGCCAGCGTGTTGTAATTGTCCGGCGAACCCCACATCAGGCTGAACGATTTCATCAGCGCGTTGTAAATATAGGTCGCCGAGGAATTGGCCGAAACCGAGTTGTACTTGCCCGTCGCTTCGTACTCGGTGCCATCCCACGGAGAACGCGAGTTCGGCGCGGGGGCGTTGAGGTCGTTGCCGACAAAGTTCAGGCGCACGTTGCCGGTGGTCGAGGTCGGCGCGACAACACCCAGCGCGTCCGGCACGGGCAGGGTATAGTCGAAGGACACCGAAGCGGCGCTGGCGGCCTGTGCGGCGCCGACCAGCAGGGCGGCTGCAAAGGCAGAGGTCTTCAGGGACAGCATCATATCAAATCCACTCGTTAAGCGGCGGGTCGCAGGATCGCGCTGGCTTCGCCGTTGATGCCCGAGTCCTAGCCGCCTCCGGCCCGCGAGGCAAAAAAAGGTTAAAAAATGCCACATTTCGGGGCCGAACCCGAAACGATCCGCCCGGCGCGGCCCCGATCATGCCACAGGGGTGGACGATGCCGCTGCGCGATAGTGCCGCAGCACGAAAAGCCGAATCGCCGTCGCCAGCCCGGTCTCGGTGTCGCGCGCCGCGTCGATTTCCGCCGCCAGCGTGTTGACAGGCACCTCGCGCGCCAAGGCAATTTCCCGGAAAGCCACCCAGAACTCGTCCTCGAGACTGACGCTGGTGCGGTGCCCCGCCAGCGTCAGCGACCGCTTCACCGGACGGCTCACGGCTCGCGCTTGTGGCCGTCAAGCTCCCGGACAGCGCGCGCGCTTTCGGCCTTGTCGCGCGCCTTCTCGCCCTTGGTCCGCCCGAACTTCACCGCGTTGGCGTCCGCGCGGGCCTTGTCCTCGGCCCGCGCCTTCGCCTTGCGATGCTTGTTCAGGTTGACCGGCTCGCTCATTTCGGGCCGATCATGTCCTCGGGGCGGACCACCCGGTCGAAGGTCTCGCCGTCGACGAACCCCAGCGCAATGGCCTCTTCCCGCAGCGTGGTGCCGTTCTTGTGGGCGGTCTTGGCCACCTTGGTCGCGTTGTCATAGCCGATGGTCGG